>NZ_JABXJH010000041.1:0-49596 GCF_013373675.1 Bacteroides sp. L10-4 | reverse complement strand
GGATTATGTCTCGACTGACAATCTGTTCTACGCTGTCAATCGAGGCCTGGCGGGGCTGGGCAAATCCCACTTTATCAACTTCTCCAAAAGAGCCTGATATGTTCATTTATTTTTCTGAATTACTTATAGATTATGGATACAGCAATTGTTAAAGCCAAGAGAATCGAATGTTTTATCGGATTATTCTTATTACTTCCGCCCATTCTTGGTGTTATCGCTTTCGTTCTGCAAATTTTTGAAGCCGATACAGATTTTTCTATGATGAGAGAACTTTCTTCTGCCTGGACTGCTAAATATGACCAAGGAGGAGGCATGTCTGCAGCTCCAATTTATTTAGGAGTAATGGCCTTGGCTGGAGTATATTTAATAAAGGATTCTATACATTATTTGTTTGTAAAAATTGAGGATAAAAAATAACAAAAAAAAGCCGACATTCAAACTCATATGAAATTGAATGTCGGCTTTGTAAAGTTTTAACAACTGATTAGCTTTTCAATCCACTCATCAAAGTGTTTACATTTTGAGCGAAGTTCATCAATGCCAATGTGTTTCGTTACGAATTTACCAGTTTTAGGTTTATTATAATTATAATGTGTCTTCTTATCTCCTTCTATTGCTTTTATAATACGTTTACTTGGTGCAGTTTCTGGGCTATTGTTGATTAACTCTGGATTACCTACTTTTTGTAACGCTTGAGTTAATTGTCCACATCTTTTTTCACAACCAGGGTAGAGTTTTTCAATGTATTCAATACCACAAAATAGAAGAGCTTCGAATTCATGAAGTTGAATATAAGGAATAAAGCGTTTATCATTTATTGCATCTGCAAAATCTTTTTCCAAATTAGATACCTTTAAATATGGGTCACTAATTGTTTTTCTTTTTTCAAAACCAGGGAAATCATCAGGAAGAGCATATAAATCAAACATTGTCGTAAATATGTGTCTTTCATAATCTCCATCTATTTTCGTTTGTTGCAATAGGTTAAGGTCTGTTAAAGCGTGATTATATGTCAACATTCCACCTCGAGCATTCTTCTTTTTATTCGTTGTAATCAAAATGCCCTTTACACCTGTTATACCATTACCTTGAAGGTATGGACGCAAAACCTCCTCTACAAAACCTTGCTCTGTCTGCCCTTCACATAAAATATGGATTATTTTAGCTTTCATACAGGACGTCCTCCTATAATATTTTTATCCCATAATTCACTTACGGTGTATTTTTGAAGCCATAAATGGTATTCCTCATCGCTTAAATGAGTAACTGTGGTAGACTGAGTTTCTTTATCCATTTCAATGACAGAAATATTATCTATGTCAAAATGGTCTACCAAATCTTTACTTTGAGTAGCAATAATAATTTGTGCATGTATTGAAGCATCTTTTATCATCTCTGCAAGTTGAGTTATAGCATATGGATGTAAACCTAACTCTGGTTCATCAAGTATTATCACATTTGGCATAGTTTGCGGTGGCTGTAAAAGTAAAGTAGCCAATGCTATAAATCGAATTGACCCATCAGAAAACTGATACGCGTTGAAACGATAATCTGTGGCAGAATTATCCATCCAACGTAAAGAAATAAACCTATTATTAGGTTCAAGATAGAAATCTTGAAACTGTGGAACTACATCTCTGACATAATCAACTATTCTATTGTAGGAATTTATATAATTGTCACGTAGGAACAAAAGAAAAGAAGGTAAATTATTACCATGTGATTGTAGATAATTTGTTGTTTCTACGGGACAAACCTGACGCAAAGGACCTTCTACTGATGAATCATGAAATTGGTATACTTTACAATATGATAGCATCTGAAAAATCGTTTTTGCTACAGGATTATCGCTTTCTGCAAGGGCAGATTCTTTAAATACAGGCTCTAAAGTAACTTCGTAAGGTTTTACTTTTCCTTTACGGTGCCATACAATGCGTTCTTCTGTAATAATTAACCTGTCTGGAGTCGCATTTGACAATGAAAAGCTGTATGTATCAATTGATTTTGAATCGGAAAATTTTATTTCACCAGACATTACTGGCGTTTTTTTTGTGCCATAATGTAATAAAGCATTGGAAGTGCCAGACATTTCAACATATTTCCCAAATGATTTGCTCATCATATAACTTAACATTCGAAAAAAGCTAATAATATTACTTTTTCCAGCACCATTTGCACCTAACAATATACTAACATCATTAAGTTTCAATGTTACAGGTCTATTAAAGGCGATAGATTTATAACCTTTAATTGTCACTTCTTGCAATTTGGTCTTTGGGTAAGTCTTAGCCATTATACTAAATTTAAATTTGTTGCAAAAGTAATGATAAAAACATAAACACACGAAAAAACGAAGAGAAAAACAATTTCTATATGATTAATTCGTATCTTTGTGCCATCAGAGTTATCACGTTGAAGCATAACAATGAAGAACTCAGAAATACGAACGGTTGCTATCTCGTTACCCTATTTTCAAGCAGTTCGACCAACCGACTTATTCTAAGCGAGTTATCTTTTCTTGCAAAAGTTACATAAAAAACTGAAACTCTTAATACTTCTCCTGAAATTTCTTGTAGAAGACAAGGAATAAAATAAATCCCACTAGTGCAAACGGTACGCCTGCCAATGCGGGATAACGGTATCCTCCACTCAAGGCAAGACCTCCGATATAGGCTCCGACAGCATTCCCCAAATTGAAAGCCATCTGCACACAAGCGCCTCCCAACATCTCTCCTCCAGGGGCCACACGAATCATCAACACCTGCTCCGGGCTGGAGACGGCAAACAAACCTGCCGTACAGAGTGTCATCAGTATTGCCGAACACCACGGATGGGGCGAAAGTAAAAATATCAATAATAAAACCACACATATCATCCCTTGCACCACCGTACCTACCTTTCCCGGAGTGTACCGGTCGGACATGCGCCCACTGACCAGATTGCCGACAACCATTCCGAATCCTGCCAGTACCATCAGCGCTGTAATGCTTTCCGCACTAAAACCGGAAACCTCGGTCAGCAACGGGGTGATGTAGCTATACCAGCAGAATACGCCACCGTTGCCCAAAGCCGTAGCTCCCAATATGAGCCACGGCGCCGGCTTCTTCAAAAAACGGAACTGCCCTTTAAATCCCGTGTCTTTCAGACCTTCGACCTGCGGCACCCAACGCCAAATGTAATACAGTGTTATCAATCCCCAGGCACCTACCAGCAGAAACGTGGCACGCCAAGACAGTGTATGGCTCAACGAAGTACCCAACGGCACCCCAAACAGATTGGCCACAGTCATTCCCGCTATCATAATTGAAACCGCCTCCGAGCTTTTCCCCTTATCAGCCAATTTTCCCGCAACAATGGAAGCCACTCCAAAATAAGCGCCATGAGGAAGCCCGGAAACAAAACGTCCCAACAGCAAGACCCAATAATTGGGCGCCATAGACGCACAAATATTACCCACAATCATCAATGTCATCAAAACCAGCAGAATCTGCTTCAACGGACGCTTGCGGGCCAGAAGCAGCATGGGCGCACCAAAACAGACACCCAACGCATACGCAGAGATGAAATGACCGGCCACGGGAATGCTGACTTCCAAATCAGTAGCCACATAGGGCAAAATACCCATCATCGTAAATTCGGCAATCCCTAGCCCCAATGTACCGAATGCCAATGCAATAAGACTCTTCTTCATACCTTAAAAAACAACCTATATTTTTTACCGGGCGCAAAGATAATGACATTGCATTCTCCAAATAAAAAGGATACCGAATTATTTTCAGTATCCTTCTTCATTTTTTATCTTATATCAATTGTATACCCACCATTAAAGACTTCTCCCGGCGCCAAATGCTGCATCCAGTCCTTATCCTTATATTCGCCCTTATAACGGGCACGGTCACAACGCCCGTACCACGGCTCGATGCAGACAAACGGGGCATTCTTGGCCGGAGGCGACCACAACCCCACCACCGGAGTGTCGAAATACAGACTCAGATAAGGTTTCTTCTCCTTATCATATAATGTAACTTCTTTCACTTGACTGTTTTCCAGAATCAGGGCATCTTCATCAAAGGAGTGTATGTCCAAAGGCAGCAGGCCGTCTGTCAACCCAAGCAAATATTCCTTATCCGGGGCGGCACAGCCTTTTTCGGAGATAAGGATATAGTGCAAACCTTCCGTCTTATCAAAGCCGAAATATCCACAGTCCGTTGTCTCCGCATCATAGTCCGGGTAATAGAAAGCCGGATGGGCTCCTATCTGGAAGTGCATTTCACACGTTCCGGTATTGATGACTTTCCAAAGCACTTCAATCTTCTTTCCCTCTATCCGATAGCCTATCTCAAGACAAAACGGGAAAGGATATTTCTTGTGTGTCTCTTCGTTGTCAACCAACCGATAGCGCACCTCATCTTCCTGTTCAAGCACCAATTCAAACTCCATATCGCGGGCAAAACCGTGTTGCGTCAACGCGTAGGAAACGCCTTCGTGGCGGTATTCATTCTCCCAAACACTGCCTACAATGGGAAAAAGCACTGGAGAATGTCGTTTCCAGAAAGCAGGGTCTGCCTGCCAAAGATATTCTTTTCCATCATGCAAGATGCTGCATAACTCGGCCCCATGTGGGGAGACTTTAATTGTCAGTTCTGAATTAAAAAGTGTTCTCATATCATATATATCATTTTTTGAATGGATTTCTCCACTCTCATCAATTTGTTCCAAAGATACAAAATAGGACTCTTCTCACCTCAACTCCTAACAAAAAACTTCCCGACTAGCAATAAAAAACTTCCTAACTACTGATAGTAAAGTTTGCAAGTATAGAGATAAAGAATTACCTTCGCCCTTGGTTTGTCTATCCCAAGCCTTGGGATAGAAATCCCCAACCTTGGGACACGCATCCGCAACCTTGGGATAAACTTTGCAAACCCCGAAGACGAACGAACCTCATAACAACATCACCATCATGGCAGAATACAACATGCAGGAACTGAACCTGCCGGGAGAAGACGGCAAACGCATCCTCTACCCACGAATGAAACTATACGGGCAGGTGGACCTGGAAACCATCACCGAAAAGATAGCATACGCCTCATCCTTCACACGAGGCGACATCATCGGACTGATGCAAGCCGTCACCGACGAAATAGCCTACCAGATGGGACAAGGCTACTCCGTGAAGATTGACAACTTAGGAGTATTCACCCCCGCCCTCGGCCTGCGCCAAGACCGCGAACGGGAGACGGGCGAAGAAGGAGACACCAAGCGAAACGCAGCCAGCATCTGCCTGAAGGACATTCACTTCAAGGCGGACAAAGAACTACTGTACCGTACAGCCCGCCAGTGCCATCTGAAACGTTCCGCCGACAAATTCCAACGCTCCTCACAGATGTTCTCTCCGCAGGAACGGCTGGAACGGGCAAAAAAGTACCTGGAGAAGAACAGCTTCATGACCCAAGCCGACTATTGCCGATTGACCGGCTTATTGAAGTCCGCCGCTTCCCGCGAGTTGCGCGAATGGATAGCCAATCCCGAATCGGGCATCGACTATAAAGGAAGAGGGACACACAAGATTTATATTTTAAAGAAACAGTAACCCGCATCCATTGAAGCCATAAGAACCATGAAGATACTACATACCAGCGACTGGCACCTGGGACACACCCTCTACAACTACGACCGCACTGCCGAGCAGCAAGCCTTCTTACGGCAACTCGCCTGCATAGTGGCCGAAGAGCAGCCCGACGCCATGGTGGTGAGCGGAGACATCTACCACTACTCCGCTCCTGCCGCCGCCACGCAGAAGATGTACACCGACGCCATGTTGGACATTCACCAAGCCTGCCCCGGAATGACCATCGTAGTCACTGCCGGAAACCATGACAGCAGCTCGAAATTGGAGATAGACAGCAGCCTGTGGCAACACTTCGGCTTGAACGTTGTGGGAAACATCGAACGTACGGCCGAGGAAGTGAACCTGGACAAGCACATCATCGAGGTGGACAATGAAAAAGGGACAACGGGCTACGTTATTGCCGTGCCCCACGTCTATCCGCAAAACTTCCCCTTGCTGGACTCTGAGACACCGCGCGACCAACGGCAGGCACGCTTCTTCCAAGCGTTGCTGGACGAAGTGAAAAAACGGAATACGGCACAGCTGCCCGTCGTCCTCATGGCTCATCTCTCCATCGAAGGCAGCGACCGCAGCGGACACGATGAGAGTATCGGCGGAATAGAGTATGTTCCCCTCAGCGCTATGGGAGAAGGGTACGACTACCTGGCACTCGGGCACATCCATTGCCCTCAGGACATCAAAGGCAGTCATCACCACGCACGCTATTGCGGTACCCCCCTCCCCGTCAGCTTCGACGAAACCTATCCGCACTCCGTCTCCATCGTCAAGTTGGAGAAAGGTGCAGAACCACAAATCAGTACAAGGGAAATTGAAAATACAATTCCCCTCGTCACGCTTCCCCATGACCCGACGCCTTTCGAAGACGCCCTGAAATTACTGGAAGAATACCCGAAAGAGAGACCTGCATACCTCCGTCTGAATGTGCTGACAAAAGGCTACCTGCCACCCGACTGCAACGAAAAAGCCTCGAACGCCGCCAAAGGCAAGGCATGCAAATACTGCTACATCAAGACCACCCGAGAGCGGCAGGCTGACACTGACGAGAGCAAGCATATCTCCATCCAGGAAATGCAGGAAATGTCTCCTCTGGAAATTGCCAGACTCTACTACCGCGAAACCGAAGGAGAAGAGATGGATGCGGAGCTTTGCCTGTTGATGGAAACTGCCGTGCAAAAAGTAAAAAGCAAGAACAACCCATAATCATCCGTCCGGAACATGAAACTCCAGAAACTCACCATAAAGAACCTTGCCTCCATAGAAGATGCCGTCATCGACTTCGAGAACGGACCGCTAAGTGAAGAATCCCTCTTCCTTATCTGCGGAGAGACGGGGGCAGGCAAGACAACCATTCTCGACGCCATCTGCCTGGCACTCTACAATGACACGCCCCGCATGGACCATGCCGAGAACGAAAAATACAAAGACCTGAACCAGACTTTCTCTGCCAAAAAGGAAGACATTGCCATCAACGACAGCCGGCAACTGATGCGCCGTAACACCAGTGAAGCATGGACGGAGCTGGAGTTTACCGGCTCGAACGAAACGCCCTACACCGCCCGATGGTACGTGGCACGGGCGCACCGCAAGATTTCAGGAACCGTGCAGGATGTGCGCTGGACATTGGAAAACAGAAAGACCGGCATACAACTCAACAAAAAAAATGAGATAAAAGCGGAA
Source organism: Bacteroides sp. L10-4 (assembly GCF_013373675.1). Classification (NCBI taxonomy): domain Bacteria; kingdom Pseudomonadati; phylum Bacteroidota; class Bacteroidia; order Bacteroidales; family Bacteroidaceae; genus Bacteroides; species Bacteroides sp. L10-4. Next base: position 42,287 of record NZ_JABXJH010000041.1, on the reverse strand, counting down.
ATACAAGCTGCAGTGGGGTTGACCTTCGAACAATTCTGCCGCACCACCATGCTGGCGCAAGGCGACTTCACCAAGTTCCTGCAAAGCAAGGAAGGCGAAAAATCGGATATTCTGGAAAAGCTGACCGGCACAAGTATCTACTCCGAAATAGGTGCCGAAATATATGCCTCCACCAAGCAAAGACGGACGGAATACGAAAACCAGAACCGGAAGCTGGAAAGCATCCACATCCTGGCAGAAGAAGAAGTCGCCGCAATCAAGGAAGCCATAGCCACGCAAAATGCCGGAGTCAAGGAAGCCAATGAGCAGAAGACCATCGCCCTCGCTAGACGGGACTGGCTGAAGAAATACGCCGAACTCCTCCTCGCCTGTGAACAGCAAAAGAAGATGTGGGAAGGGAAGCAAGCGCAACTGCAATCGAACGAATTCAAACAGAAAGAACTGCTGATTAAGGAATGGAATGCCACCGCCGATGCCCGCAACTGGCTCTCTACCTTGAAACAGCAGCAACAGCAACAACAACAGAACCATGCACAAGCCGGGATGCTGAAAGCATCCTTTGCCCGGCTGGACGGAGGAAGCAAGTGGCTATGCAGTTTCCTAAAAAAGCAAGAAGACAAGCTGCATCGTGCCGAGAAGTACTTGCAAGAGCACTCGCCCTTACTACCCATGTTCGAGCAAAGCCAGTCCATCATTACCGGCCTAAAATCCGCACTCGATGCCCAAACGCGCATCGGCACCTACAACGCGCAGCTTGAAAGACTTGCCGCACAACAACCCGTGAAGGTTAAAGAGCGCACCGATAAGGAAGCCGCCCTCGCCCGGAAAGAACAAGAGAACCATGCACTGCAAAACGAAATAAACCTACGGAACAAGCAGCTTGAAACCATAGACCACCCTGCCCTGCAGGACAAGAAAAACAAACTCGACACCGGACGGGAGAACCTGCTACAAGCCTTGAATGCCTTGTCTCTGCTGGCTGAAACGGAAAGGACACTGAACGAGGCAAAGGAAAACGAAAAGACGTTGAACGCCAAAGTGGAGGCGTGCCAAAAGCAATACGTCCTCCTGCAAACGGCATTCGACAGCAGGAAAACAAGTTATGATGACATCCGCATCCTGTACGACAAGCAAAAGGAAGCCATAGAAGAGTGGGCAAAGGAAGCACGCTCCCGGCTTGTCGTCGGGGATACTTGCCCCGTGTGCGGACAAGAAATAAAATCGCTCCGCAAAGATGAAGATTTCCAGTCTGTCCTTGCTCCCATACGCACATCCCTGGAAACAAGAGAGAAAGAATACAAGGAAGCCGAGCAGGCATTGAACAACAACCGGACAGAATCCAAGACCTACGGAACACTGGCAGAGAATGCCCGTCAGTCTACAGCAAGAGCACTCCGGAGCTACAACCTTGCCCATACCGACGCACAAGCCCAATGCGCCCGATGCAACGGCATCGGCCTCTCCGACACCATCGGCGAAACTCTGAAGAAGCTATTGGAAAAGAACAAGCTGGAATCGGAAAAACTGAACGAAAAGCTCACGGAAGTTCAAAGGCTCAGCACACAAATCACAACTCTGCAACGACAAAAGGACGAATGCCAGAAAAGCGTGGACGCTGCACGCCAAGCCTTCAACTCTGCCGACAGAAGGCTGAATGAGCTGAAAAACAGCATCGTCAATTACGAGTCGCTCACCGCCAACGAAAAGGAGAACATACGTGCCACCATGGACCGCATCACTCCCCACATCCTCTGGGAGGGATGGAACACGGAATGGGAAAACTCTCCCCTCTCCTTTATTGACCGCCTGACGCAAGCTACGCGCAACTACCGGCTGGCACAGGAAAAACAAAGAGAACTGAAGTCCGCCATTGCCCTTATCCATAAAGAGCTGGAAGGGATAAACATAAACAGGAAAAGCATTGATACCGCATTCCCCGACTGGCGAAACGCACCTGCAGCAACACAGGAAACGGAAATCAAAGAGCTGGGGATAGCCTGGAATAATCTGAATGCACAAGCAAGCGGACTGAAACAAAGCATATCCTCCACCGCAGACCAGATGGCAAGGCTGCAAAAGGATTTAACCGGATTCTATGCCGTCAACCCCACCCTCGACGAGGAGCGTATCACAGTCCTATCCGCTTGGTCCGGCCCACGGATAGAAGCATTGCGTGCCTCATTGCAGACCCTTAAAGAGGAAGAAGTAGCTGCATCGACCGCCTTTCATCTGACCACCGGACAAGTGGAAGAGCACATCAGCCGGAAGCCCGAAATAGAAGAAAATGAAAACCTCGAAACCCTGGATGCACTCATCGCGAATCTCGAAGAAAAGATAACCGTCGGCAACCAGTCCATCGGCCAGCAGAAGTTACGTCTGGAAGAAAACATGCGCAACATCGACCGGATAAAGGAAGAGAAGGAACATGCTGACCGGCTACGCGAAGAGTATCTGAAGTGGGACCGCCTCTGCCGCCATTTCGGTGACGAACGGGGAAAAAACTTCCGCAACATAGCCCAGAGCTTCGTCCTGAAAGAGCTGCTGGCAGGTGCCAATTTCTATCTGCAACACTTGACCGACCGCTACGAACTGGAATGCCAGGCCGGCTCGCTCACTATCCTGCTGCGCGACTTCCATCAAGGAGAAGCGGCGCGTCCGGCATGCACCTTGTCGGGCGGTGAAAGCTTCCTGGTATCTCTGTCGCTTGCCCTCGGACTTTCTTCCCTCAGCCGCCAGAGCCTCTCGGTAGACACTCTGTTCATAGACGAAGGCTTCGGCACACTGAGCAGCGACTACCTGAACACCGTCATGGATACATTGGAAAAACTACACCAGATGGGTGGCAAGAAGGTAGGCATCATCAGCCACGTGGAAGGACTGAAAGAACGCATAAAGACCCAAATACAGGTACGGAGAATAGACAGTTCAAGAAGCGAAATAGAAGTGATGAATACCCTCTAAGCCGGTATCGGGATAAAGAAAACAAATGTTTTTCGGCTCTCGATAGTACAAGCACCTGCATTATTGTGTATTTTTGCACATTCATAAAAAAGAAAAGACAATGAAAAAGTTCATGAAAGGAGTCCGGTTTACTCCTAAAAACTATTCCGACGAAGTAGAAGCCAAAATTCAACATTATAAGAAAGAAGGGTATAAACTGCCGATGCGAAGCGCACTCCGTACCGAGGAGCAGTTGGCCGGTATCCGTGCAAGTGCCAAAATCAACACAGCCCTGCTGGATTATCTCTCCGAGAACATTCGAGAAGGTATGTCCACAGCCGAAATTGACCACATGGTGTATTGCTTCACCACAGACCACGACGCTATCCCCGCTCCCTTCATGTACGAAGGTTTCCCCAAAAGTGTATGCACCAGCATCAACGATGTAGTGTGCCACGGCATTCCCAGCACCAGGGAATTCCTGAAAAGCGGTGACATTGTAAATGTCGATGTATCCACCATCTACAAAGGTTACTTTGCCGACGCCTCACGCATGTTCATGATTGGCGAAGTCAGCCCCGACATGCAGAAGCTGGTACAGGTCACCAAAGAATGCCGTGACATAGGCATACAAACCGCACAGCCTTGGGCACGCCTCGGTGATGTAGGTGCCGCCATCCAGGAACATGCGGAAAAGAACGGATATAGCGTGGTACGCGACCTTTGCGGACACGGCTGTGGCGTCAAGTTCCACGAAGAACCGGATGTGGAACACTTCGGCAAACGTGGAACGGGCATGCTGATAGTACCCGGCATGACGTTCACCATCGAACCGATGATTAACATGGGAAGCTACGAAGTCTTTATCGACGAAGCCGACGGATGGACCGTCTGCACAGACGACGGACTGCCTTCTGCCCAATGGGAAAGCCAAATCCTGATTACTGAAGACGGAAACGAAATATTGACACAATAAGGCGGACACTTCAAAACATCTATGGAGATATTATTACTGATTATAGGGACAATCATCGGAACCGTAGTCGGCTATCTGGCGGCAGACCGCAAGTCTGCCGCACTGAGGGCGGAAATCAGCGGGACAAAGAAGGAAATAGAATTATTGAAGCTGCAGAAGGAAGAAGCCGAAGCATTGCACAAACGCATGAACATCGAGTTCGAAAATCTCTCCAACCGTATCTTCCAGAGCAAAGCCGAAGACTTTACCAGGCTGAATGCCGAACACCTGGGCAATCTGCTCCGTCCGCTGGGTGATAATCTGAAGGACTTCCGTCAGAAGGTGGAACAAGTATACAGTGCCGAAGCCAAAGAACGTTTCTCGCTGGGAGAACGCATCAAGGAACTGGTGGAACTGAACAATCGTCTCAGCGAAGATGCCAACAACCTGACCCGTGCCTTGAAAGGAGATTCGAAAATGCAAGGCAACTGGGGTGAAATGATTTTGGAACGTCTGTTGCAAGCCTCCGGACTGATTGAAGGAGAACACTACTTCCGTCAGGAGTTTCTAAAAGACGAACGAGGCGAAGCCATCATCAATGAAGAAAGCGGGCAAAAGATGCAGCCCGACATCATTGTAAAGTACCCCGATGAACGGGAAATGATTATCGACTCCAAAGTGTCGCTGACAGCATATGCCGCCTATACCTCCGCCGAAAGCAAGGAGGAACAGGCACACTTTCTGAAAGCACACCTGCAATCCGTCCGCGCCCACATCGACGAACTCAGCCACAAGGACTACTCGCACTATGACGCTCAATCGCCGGATTTCGTTATGATGTTCATCCCTACCGAAGGTGCTTACTTCCTCGCCATCCAAAGCGATGCCCACCTCTGGGAATATGCCTACAACAAAAAGGTGGTACTGATGAACCCCACCAACCTGATTAGTGCCCTGCGCCTCTCGCTCGACCTTTGGAAGAAAGAGAACCAGGTAAAGAATGTGCAGGCTATCATCAAGCGCGGCACCATCTTATATGAAAAAATTGCAGGCTTTACCGACACCTTCCTCGGTATCGGCGACCGGCTGACCAGCCTGCAAAGGGATTACGACAAAGCCTTCAACCAGCTTTCGGACGGTAATGGCAGCGTAGTGCGCCAAGCCGAAATGCTGAAAGGCATGAGCCTCACTCCTAAGAAACGCATTTCTCCAAGATTGCTGCCCAAAGACACCCTTCAAGAAGAAACAGAAGAGGACAACAACAACACTCAATAAAAAAACATCCAACATGGAAACTCTGAAGGACTGCATTCTCCTTCATCAATATCAAGGAATAAAGAAAAAGCGACGAAAAATCCACTCCACTTTCTTTCATTAGAGAGGAAATGACCCGAATAAAAAAACTCCGGCAAAACCATGAAGGCCATGCCGGAGTCTTTTTATTATCTCAAAACGGACAAGGAAGATTATCCGCCAAAGTTATCGAACATCAGGTTCTGAGCCGGAACACCGAGGTCGTCAAGCATCTTCTCAACAGCTTTCGACATAGGGCCGGGACCACACATGTAGTATTCGATGTCTTCGGGAGCTTCGTGGTCTTTCAAGTAAGTCTCGTAAATTACGTTGTGTACGAAGCCCGGAGTATACTTCACGCCCGCTGCATCGGCGGCAGGGTCGGGACGGTCTAATGCAAGATGGAACTTGAAGTTTGGGAAATCCTTTTCTATCTGCAGGAAGTCTTCCAGATAGAACACTTCGTTCAACGCACGCGCACCGTAGAAGTAGTTCATCACGCGGTCTGTAGTGCGCAGTGTCTTCGTCATGTGCATAATCTGTGCACGCAACGGAGCCATACCGGCACCACCGCCGACCCACATCATCTCCCTCTTGGAATCGAATATCGGATGGAAGTCTCCGTAAGGACCACTCATGATTACCTTATCACCCGGTTTCAAGGTAAAGATATAAGAAGAAGCAATACCCGGCATTACATCCATGAAGCCCGGACCCTGATCTTTCGGCTTGAACGGAGGCGTAGCGATACGTACCGTCAACATGATGCGGTCGCCCTCGGCAGGATAATTGGCCATAGAATAGGCACGGATGGTTTCTTCGTCATTGCGGCACTTCAAGCCCAACAGACCGAATTTCTCCCATGCAGGCAAGTATTCCTTACCGATAAGTTCCTTGTCGATATCCTTATCATAATCCATCGAATATTTAGGAATCTTAATCTGCGCGTATGAACCCGGAACAAAATCCATGTGCTCGCCTTTGGGCAATGCAACGATAAACTCTTTGATGAACGTAGCCACATTCTTGTTGGAGATAACCTCGCACTCCCATTCTTTCACGCCCAGCACGCTTTCGGGAACCTTGATGGCCATATCACCCTTCACCTTCACCTGGCAACCCAGACGCCAGTGGTCTTGTATTTGCTTACGGCTGAAGTGCGGAGTCTCAGAAGGCAGGATTTCACCTCCGCCTTCCACCACCTGGCATTTGCACTGTCCGCAGGAACCTTTACCACCACAAGCGGAGGAAAGGAACACACCATTTACAGACAGCGTATTCAGCAATGTAGAACCGGAAGCTACGTCCAGTTCCTTCTCGCCATTGATAGTCAGTTTCACATTACCTGAAGGCACCAGGAAATTCTTGGCAACCAGCAGGATAACAACAAGCAGGAGGACAACCACGAGGAATACTCCAATGCTTGCTAATATCATATTCATATCCATTGTTTTATTCCTTTCTTTTAGATGTTCAAACCAGAGAAACACATAAATGCCATTGCCATCAGACCTACTGTGATAAACGTTATACCCAGTCCTTTCAGTGGAGCCGGAACGTCAGAATAGGCCATTTTCTCACGGATGGCAGCCAAGCCTACGATAGCCAGCAACCAACCGATACCTGAACCAAACGCATAAGAAACAGCATCAGCAATACCACCGATGAATTTCGGATCGCTCTCGCCCAGCGTGATGCGCTGCTGCATGAAAAGAGAAGCACCCATGATGGCACAGTTTACAGCAATCAGCGGCAAGAAGATACCCAGTGAAGCATACAGCGAAGGGCTGAAACGCTCTACAATCATTTCCACCAACTGAACGATAGCTGCAATTACGGCAATGAAAAGAATAAAACTCAAGAAACTGAGGTCAACGCCTTCAATGATTGCGTTGGCAGCCAGCACCTTTGTCTGCAATAAATAGTTGACCGGAAGTGTAACTACCAACACGAAAGTTACGGCGATGCCCAGTCCCACAGCAGTCTTCACATTCTTTGATACGGCAAGGTAAGAACACATACCGAGAAAGAATGCGAATATCATGTTGTCCACAAAGATAGAGCGGACGAATAAACTTAATAAATGTTCCATAATCTTTATAAGTAGTTAAGTAGTAAGTAAAAAGTAGTAAGTAGAAAAATGATTCAGAGTATCTGATTCCAACTACTGGTACTGAATGCTGACTACTTCAAATTATTACTTTTCCTGCAATTCTTTGTGACGTGCACGCTGATACCAGATGATGCAGGCACAGATAATCAGTGCCATCGGCGGCATCAGCATCAAGCCGTTGTTCACATACCCCAACTTCTGCAAAGGCTCATAGTTCAAGATGTTGAAACCGAGCAGTGTTCCCGAACCCAGGAGTTCGCGGAAGAAAGCTACGATTACCAGAATCTTGGCATATCCCAAACCGTTGCCCACACCGTCAAGGAAAGACTCCCAAGGACCGTTCTGCATGGCAAATGCTTCCAAGCGTCCCATCAGGATACAGTTGGTGATAATCAAACCTACATATACAGAAAGCTGTACACTTACGTCGTAAGCAAAAGCTTTCAGAATCTCACTTACGATAGTCACCAATGCGGCAACCACCACCAACTGAACAATGATACGGATACGGTTGGGTATCGTCTTGCGCAACAGTGAAATCACTACGTTGGCAAATGCCGTAATCACCGTCACCGAAAGACCCATCACGATGGCGGGCTCCAGCTTGGCAGTAACAGCCAAAGCAGAACAGATACCCAATACCTGCACGGTGACGGGGTTATTCAGTCCCAGCGGAGTAGAGAATACTTCTTTATTCTTCTTTGAAAACAATTGTCCCATATTCTTATTCCTCCTCATTATTATTAGTTAAAAAGTTCTTGTAGCTGTTCAGACAAGCCTTCAACATGGCATCCACACCAACAGAAGTGATGGTACCACCGGAAATGCCGTCTACCTGATAGTCAGCTTTTTCTACCTTGCCGTTCTTCACAACACCGAGAGCTATCTCACCATTCTCAAGCGTCTTCTTACCGGGGAATTCTCCCTGGAAGTGTGCGCTTGCGATTTCGGCACCCAGACCCGGAGTTTCGCTGGCATGGGAAAAATAAACACCGTAAACGGTATCCTTGTCGCTGTTCAGCGCAACATATCCCCAGATAGCACCCCAAAGGCCAGCACCGTAAACGGGAAATACATATTTTTTTTCACCATCAACCTCTGCTACGAACACGTGCAGACGGTTATTTTCTTTGGCTTCCTTCTCGTAAGCGGTGGCAAACGCACCGGTATTCTCTGTCAGAGTACCGTCAACGTTCATCAGCATATCGCCCTTTACATATTTATTATATTCGGCTTCAGCATCCTTCACGTCCTTGACGTTGAGCGCAGCAAGAATCTGCTTCTTCGTGTCAAGTTCCACATTCTTGTTCTGCGTCTCGCGCAAGGAAGAACTTACGAATGCCAGCAGGAATGCAACGATAACAACCATTACCGAAGCATAAATGATAGTATAACTATTACTATTGGTATTCATTTCTTTTCCGGTATTTAATTGTTAGACTTGATTGCACGTTTCTCGCGACGGCTGATGTTACCCTGTACCACACAATAGTCAATCAGCGGAGCGAAGATATTCATCAGCAGGATGGCAAGCATCATACCTTCGGGATAACCGGGGTTCAGCACACGGATAATGATTGCCATTGCACCAATCAGGAATCCGAAGATATACTTACCGGTCTCCGTGCGTGCCGATGTAACGGGGTCGGTAGCCATGAACACGGCACCGAAACAGAAACCACCCAGCACGAGGTGCTCGTACCACGGCATCTGCGCCATCGGAGTATCGGGCCCGATTGCATTGAACACCCATGCCATGAAGGCACCGCCTACGAATACGGAGAACATCGTCTTCCAGCTTGCAATGCCCGTCCACAACAGCAGGATGGCACCCAAGGCAATGGCGATAACGCTTGTCTCGCCGATGGAACCCGGAATAAGACCGGTCACCATATCCCAAGAGAACTCAGGAACAGTGCCCGAAGTAGCGGCAGCACCCAGCGGAGTAGCTACCGTCAGACCGTCTACCGACTGTCCCAGACCGAGGATACTGTCGTCCGATACCCAAACGGCATCACCGGACATCTTCGTAGGATAGGCGAAGAATAGGAATGCACGGGTAATCAAGGCCACGTTGAACACGTTCATGCCCGTACCACCGAATACTTCCTTGGCAAAGATTACGGAGAATGCAGTGGCAACTGCCAGAATCCACAACGGGCAGTCCACCGGAACAATCATCGGAATCAAGATACCGGAAACCAAGAAGCCTTCCTGAATCTCCTCCTTCTTCCACTGAGCCACTACGAACTCAATGCCGAGACCTACCACATATGATACAATGATTTTTGGCAATACAGCCAGGAAACCGTAGATGAACATTTCCCAGAAGCCTCCGGCAACACCAGTAGCGTGGAAATGCTGGTAACCTACATTATACATACCGAACAACAGCGCCGGTACCAACGCAATGACCACCATCGACATGATGCGTTTGCTGTCAATGGAGTCGTGAATATGCGTTCCCGATTTCGAAGTGGCATTGGGCACGAACAAGAATGTTTCGAAGCCATCGAACACCGACTGAAATGCGTGGAATTTGCCGCCCTCTTCAAAGTTCGGCTTTATCTTGTCGAGATAATTTCTTAACGCTTTCATTTATCAAATTGATAATTGAGAATTGAAAATTGAGAAATAGCTGCGCTACATTATGCCAGGCAACTCATATCACAACGTTCAACTATCATTTTTATTTTTTAATTCTTAATTCTTAATTGCATTACGCCATTTCGGCACGGAGCATATCGAGTCCGGCACGTACGATACGCTGCACTTCCACCTTGGAAGAACATACGAATTCGCAGAGAGCGAAGTCCTCGGGAGCTACTTCGTAGATGCCCAGAGCCTCCATACGGTCAATATCACCTGCAATAATTGCTTTCACCAAATATTCGGGGAAGATGTCCATCGGGAATACTCGGTCGTATTCATTGGACATAATCATGTGACGTTCACCACCCTTGATACGGGCATCTATCACATATTCCTTCTTACCTATCAACCAGCTGAAGTAAGAGCGGCTGACACTGAATTGATTGAAGCGCGGCATAATCCAACCCAGCATTTCATGGATTTCGTCTCCTTCGGGAATCACTGTCAGTTGATTGTGGAAAGAGCCGAGGAAACCGTTCGGAGCAACCTTCTTACCGGTCAGCACGTTACCGCTGATGTAGCGAAGATCTTTGCCGGTAGTCACGTTTCCTTTGAAAACGTTCGTCAGCAAAGCACCGACTTTCAGCTTGCAATAAGCGGGTTTCAACACTTCAGAACCTGTTACGGCTACCGTACGGGTCAAATCTACACGACCGGTATTCATCAAACGTCCGATGAAGAGTACAGCTTCGGCACTGATAGTCCAAACCGTTTCGCCCTTCACTACGGGAGAGATGTGGTTAATCTGTACGCCCACGTTACCTGCCGGATGCGGTCCGTCGAAAGCAGTCACGGTAACGTTCTTGGCCTGCACAAGAGCAGCAGCCTTCTGTTTTACACTAATACCCAGATACGTCTTTGCCATCTTTGACAAAGCGTCGAGCCCCGTCTGGAAGTTTGCTTCTTCTCCTTTCAGAGCGAATTCGAAATCGGGAGCCAGCGGATTACTGTCGAAAGCCGAAATGAAAATAGCTTTCGGAGTCACCGTCGGGTCAGCGATAACGTCGTACGGACGTTGGCGGATGAAAGCGAACATACCTGCCTGCAAAAGAGCTTCCTTCACTTGCCGGCCGTTCATCTTGGACGGGTCCATCTTGCCGAATTCCTCATAGTCTTGCTCAGTGGCAGCCTCTACGACGATGTTCAGCACCTTGCGGCGCGCACCACGCTCCACGCTTGTCACTACGCCACTGACGGGCGAAACAAATTTCAATTCAGGATGATTCTTGTCGATAAACAAGGGTCCCCCGGCCATCACATATTCCTGCTCTTTGACCACCACTTTCGGAGTGATGCCTGTATAGTCATCGGGAACCAGCGAATAGAATCCCGGTTCCTTAACAGACACAAGTTCCTGTGCAGCAGTGCCTTTCAGGTTAATGTCAAGGCCTTTACGTAATTTAATTACATTTGCCATGCGTTTATTTAAAATAATGGTTTCATTAATTTGCCGCAAAAGTAGCAAAAAAGAACGTGAATAAAGAGTAAAAAAGAAAGGAATTACGGAGAAATTTCCGTAATCCCTTTCGTTAACGAACACGAGAATTAAGAATTAGGGGGTTAGGGAATTAAATATTAGCCCCCTGCGGAGTTTTAACGCAGCCCATTAGTCCCTAATCCTTATCATCACTTTTCTTCTGCAAACATCGGGTCCCATGCCGGCAGGCGGATAGGTTTTTGTTTGAACAATTCCATCACTTTGGCAGGAACATACTTTGTCTCCACCACCAAGCGGAACATGTATTCGTTGAACCACTCATCGGTCATGATGAGATGTCCCTGATAACCGGAGGCGGCTCCCCAACTGTTCTCTACCATCCATTTCAAGGGTTTCCCGTCCTTGTCCAGGTCAACGGCCATCAGGGTCATGGCGTGGGAAGAGCCGCTGGAGAAGGTCTGGATACGTTGCTTCTTGTCCATCCCGAAGGTGGTGCCCATCAGTGACTCGTAGTCATAGTTTTTCACATCAAGCAGGCCGCGCTCGGAATTCAGGAACTTGCCCACATCGCAAGAGAAGTACATCATGGTGCTGTCCTTCAAGGAAGCGATGGCCATCTCTTTGATGTCCTCTACGGGCAGGTTGACATAAGTCCAGTTCTTACCATCGTAACGATGACGGTCGTAGTCTATTTCATAACACTTGTAATATTCGCGGCTGGGGTCGTTCATCAACATTACGTAGTTGGTCAGCAGTTGCTTGTCTCCATATTTCTCAAGGAAGGACATAGGAGTGTGATGCTCTGTCTCCACGGGATTCCCCTTGGCATCGTGACGGACATAGTCGAACTCCGTGGGAGGTACACCGAGATTCAGCACCAGCATGCGGTAGATGGTTCCGAGCATCGTGGTTTTCTCCTTCTCCAAAGTTGCTGGCTTGGCACCGGCAGCAGCCATATCACGCAGTTGCAGGCCATACTCTTTCAATTTCAGAGAGATTAGATTAGCCATGCGGGAGGTGTTTTCACTGCTGTTTGTTTCGGGCATGGCATCTTTAGGCACAAGGCCGTATTTAGAGACGATATCAGCCACACCGGTGAAGGTGCCTCCGTCGCTTAACGGATGCTGGAAGAGCCATTCTACAGTCTTGTCGGCCAAGGGACTCTTGGCTGTGTCGATAACGCCCTGCAGGAAAAGATTGGACTTCTCCAGCTGGTCCCAAAAGAAGGGATAGATTTCGGAAAACTCGAAAGACTGGAAACCGTATTTGGCAAGGGTCTTGGCACGCATCACGTTGAGCCCGGTGAACAGCCAGCAACGGCCGGACGACTTCTGGTCGGTGATGCCTCTGGACTCTACCTTGACGGAGAAGTGGGTATTCATACCCTGCATGTTCTCCTGGTTGAGTGCCAGTCTGCGGATGTCGTTACTGCCTATGGCATTGCGGAGAGCCTTGTCGGCAGCCGTGCCTTGATAACTTTGCTTGATTTGTCCAAGCATTTCGGGGCTGATGCCGCCTTTTCCTTCCTGTGCCTGCACAGAGAGCAGTGCGGCACCCAGAACAATTACAGATAAAAATCGTTTCTTCATTCAGATTATGTGTTTTTAGTTATTGATGTCTTGCTTCGTGGAGCAGCAGACAAAAGTAATGCCTTTTTTGATAAATTTAGCGACATCTTTAGATTTATTATCTATTACCGTGAAAACTATTCGAGATAAAATAGTTTCCTTTGCACCCACATTTCGTAAGACATGAAAAAATATATACCAAGCATTATCGCACTGGTGCTGTTTGCCACCACCTTTTATACCCTGGAACTGACTGCGGCCACCACGAACGACAGCGTTCCTGCACTAAGCCCCAAAGAGCTACGCAAGCAAAAGGTAGCACGCCGGAACCTGCATTACAATATTCTGGGCGGGCCCAGCTACACTCCCGACTTCGGTGCCGTGCTGGGAGGAAGTGCCTTGATGACCTTCCGCATGAATCCCAGCGACACCACGCAGCTACGCTCCGTAGTGCCCATGGCCATCGCCTTCATGTTCAACGGCGGTATCAACCTTTTCTCCAAACCTCAACTCTTCTTCAAGGGCGACCGTTTCCGCATCTTCGGAAAATTCAGCTACAAGAATACGGAAGAAAACTTTTACGGCATCGGCTATAATACCAATAAAGATTACGTACGAAGCGACAGTACCAGCAAATACCGGTACAGCGGTGTGCAAATAAATCCTTGGTTCCTCTTCCGACTGGGCAACAGCAACATCTTTGCCGGACCTCAAATAGACATCAATTACGACCACTTGACAGAGCCCGGCAAATTTCTGGCAGACGAACCTTCGTACAAAGAGGCAGGCGGTACGGCCAACGGCTACAACAACTTCAACTCCGGTCTCGGCTTCCTGCTGACATACGACAGCCGCGACGTCCCCGCCAACGCCTACCACGGCATGTATCTGGATTTCCGAGGCATGATGTACGCCAAATTCATCGGCAGCGACCAGACCTTCTACCGCCTGGAGATAGACTACCGCCAATACAAGTCACTGGGCAAGCGCAGAGTGCTTGCGTGGACGGCACAGACAAAGAACGTGTTCGGCAACGTCCCACTGACGCAATATGCCCTCACCGGAACGCCTTTTGACCTGCGCGGCTACTACATGGGGCAATATCGCGACAAGTCCTCGCACGTGGTCATGGCAGAGTACCGGCAGATGCTCAATACTGACCGAAGCACCCGGCTAAAGCGGATGCTCAATCATATCGGGTTTGTAGCTTGGACTGGCTGCGGCTTCATGGGCCCCACTCCCGGCAAGATAGAGGGCGTACTGCCCAACTATGGTGTAGGACTTCGCATTGAAGTACAGCCACGCATGAACGTACGCCTGGATTTGGGCAAAAACACAGTAAACAACCAAATGCTGTTTTACTTCAATATGACAGAAGCGTTTTGAGTAACGCCTTGCCCCGCCGTATCCACCCGTCTCCCTCCTATGGGAAATGATGATTAAAAGGCTTTTAATTACATCTCACTCACAAGATTATTCAACCTCACCTCTATTGGAATCCTGCTTCCTTATTACATCGGCATGCCTTGAAGCACAAACATTACATCCTGAGACACTAATATTCTGTTTTTCCTTTCTTTTTCTTGCGCATCGGCAAAAGATTATCCATGCTTTTGGCAATCACGTTCCTTTTTCCTCAAAAAAACAGCAAACAAGAAAAAGGCATGAGCAAAATCTTGCCTGAGGCTGGACTATCCTGCCGACAAGCTACGGCATCCTCCGGGTGACCGACGACAGCAACAGACGCAGCCATCGTAAGCTGGAACTCGAAGAAAATATGCCAGACACACCGATATACTATGTACAGAGAATTCCACTTTGTCAGGTTCTCATTTATGCAAAAATATCACTCCGCTGGATATAAGCTATCACATCGCCCTTATTGACCACATCCCCTTGCTTGGCACAGACGTCTACCACACGTCCAGTAAATCCGGTCCATATCTTCTCGTATTCGCCCCACGGCGTAGAGATGTAGCAGAACACCTCATCATGCTGGTACTTGCGTCCGATGAAAGGAGCAGAAGAAGGACCTTCGACGGAAACCTCCCAAAGCACTTGCCCTTTGGAAGGTGCGATTATCGGGTCTGCCTTGGCACGCTTCAACTTTTTGATTTCCTCCTCCGAATATCCGCTCTTGACCATAGCTGCATCCTTAGCACGCTGCAAATCATCTTCAAAACGCTTTTTGGCTACACCGGACTTATAATCTCGATACTGACGGTCGTGCATGGCGAGTTCAAAGAGTTCCTCGTCATCGTCACCATATTCCCAACCGCTTTCGTCCATCTCCTTCCGGTATGCATCCAAGGCATCCGGATAGTTCAGCTGCGGGTCTGTATCCACGAACTCAAAGCCCTTGGACTTGGCCAGTTCCACTATCTCGGGCGCCAGAGTACCGGGCAGACGTCCGCTCTTGCCCAGAATCATGTCCCACGTATGGTTGTCTATCATCGTCCAGCGTTCCTCTCCCTTCACCTGCTGCATGAGGTTCATCAGAGCCACATTCTTCACATACTGGCTGAAAGGAGTCACCAAAGGAGGATACCCCAGCTTGGGCCATACATATTCCACTTCATCGAACAGCATGACGAGCAGGTCGTCCAGACTGAGCTCCGGCTCGTTCTTGCCACGCAGTATCATGTTGATGCCGGAATGCACTCCCTTCAAGTCGGCCATCATGGAGCCCATCATGCCGCCCGGCAGACCGCACTTCAGCAATAGCGAGGACATATGCTTGTTGGTGGGGTCCATGAAGTAACCCAAGAAATCGTCGATGAACTCCTGCGTCATGGCACGGGCTTTCATGTAGGCCTTCATGTTTATGTCGGGCACCTGGAAGCCCAAGTCTTTCAGCATGGCCTGCACGGAGATGATGTCCGGATGAACCTTACCCCACGACATGGGCTCCATCGCCACATCAATGATATCGGCACCGTTCTCGCAGACTTCGAGAATGGAAGCCATGGAAAGTCCGGGACCGCTATGCCCGTGATATTGTATCAACACATCGGGGTACTTCTCCTTTATGGTTCTGACAAGCTGCCCCAGCATACCCGGACGTCCGATGCCTGCCATGTCCTTCAAGCAAATCTCGGGTGCTCCGGCTTCAATCAGCTGGTCGGCAATGCCGACATAATATTCCACCGTATGGACGGGAGAATACGTGATACAGAGCGTGGCCTGCGGTATCATGCCCGCTTCCAGGGCATACTTGATGGAAGGAATTATGTTCCGTGTCTCGTTCAGTCCGCAGAAAATGCGAGTAATGTCCACTCCCTGGGCATGCTTCACCTTGTACATCAGCCGGCGCACATCTGCCGGAACAGGATACATACGCAATGCATTCAGCCCGCGGTCAAGCATATGCGTCTGTATGCCTGCTTCCCTGAAAGGTGCGGTAAAAGCGCGTACAGCCTTATTGGGATTTTCGCCGTACAGAAGGTTTACCTGCTCAAAAGCTCCTCCGTTTGTTTCAACACGTGCAAAACAGCCCATTTCAACAATCAACGGAGCAATGCGTACCAACTGGTCTACCCGAGGTTGATACTTACCGGATGACTGCCACATGTCCCGGTAAACAAGACTGAATTTAATTTCCTTTTTCATCATAGTCAATAATAAGAGATTTTTTTTCTTTGGTTAACTTAACATATACAAATATAAAGGATTATTCTGACATATAGTCGTAGAAAACCCTTAAAAAATCAGCGACAATAATATGTTATATATCATATTGCTACTACCCAATTATTATCAGATGAAATCTTTCAGTTCATGCTGCAACTTCTGGCGCGTAAAGAAGATGCGGCTTTTCACCGTTCCAAGCGGAAGGCCGAGACGTTCGGCAATCTCGCGGTACTTGAAACCGGACACGTGCATGGAGAAAGGAACTTTATAGTCGCGTGGAAGGGCGTTGACGATACGGTACATTTCTTTCAGGTCGCAAGCACCTTCGGTACTGGCAAAACCGGAATCCTGGGGCATGCTGAGGTGATACTGGTTGTCCGTTTGATCTACAAAAATCTGTTCCCGAACTATTTTACGATAATTATTGATAAAGATGTTACGCATGATGGTATACATCCAACCTCTGAAATTGGTACCGGTTTCAAATTTGCCTTCGTTATCCAAAGCCTTGAGAGACGTCTCTTGCAACAAATCATTGGCTTCTTCCCGGTCAGCTGTCAACTTGTATGCAAAGCGAAGCAGTTCTTCTTGCAATGCAAGCAAATCTTTTCTAAAACTGTAAGTATTCATACTTTGCTCAATTTTTAAATAGTTAATAATAGTTTAGTTAATACGTTTGCAAGTATAAGGAAGATTTGAAGCTCCAGAGGACGGAATACGGTTTTTCTTGGGGATAAAAACTATCATTTGACAGTTTTCACCCCCTTTCTGATAGTTTACAGGTGATATTATATACTGAAAACCATCATTTTTCCGAAGATTTCGTAAATGTTACGTGATTTTTTTATAGCTTTGCCTACATATAGGAAAACACTTTTATTACATAAAAACACTTTATTTTATGAAATCATTTCAATTCAAGTCACTTCTTCTGCTGGCTGCCCTCGTCATTTCCCTGCCCTCCTTCGGACAAGGACTGAAGGCGTTCAAACTGAAGAACGGTCTTTCCATATATATATGGGAAGACGAATCCAAATCGGACGTATTCGGACTGGTAGGCGTACGTGCCGGTTCCATCAATGACCCTGAAGAGTACACGGGACTTGCACACTACCTGGAACACGTCATGTTTAAAGGAACGGACAAGATAGGCGCGCTGAACTGGACGGAAGAAGAACCGATTTACAAGGAAATCATCGCCAAGTACGACCAGATGGCCGAAGAATCCGATCCGGCAAAAAAGGAAACCATCAGCAAGGAAATCAACGAGCTGACCGTCAAAGCCGGAAAATTGGGGCTTCCCAACGAATACTCCAACCTGATGGAAAGCATGGGTGCCAAAGAAGTGAATGCAGGAACCTACTATGACTGGACTTTCTATCACAGCTCCTTCCCTGCCTATCAGATAAACAAATGGCTGGAAATCTCCTCACAACGTTTCCTGCATCCCGTATTCCGTTCCTTCCAGTCAGAGCTGGAAAATGTGTACGAAGAATACAACCGTTCACAAGACGACCAAGGACGTGCGCAGAACCAGTTCGTGATGGAGAAAGCCTTTGAAGGACATCCCTACTCCCGTTCCATCATCGGCCTGCCCGAACATCTGAAAAATCCCCGCCTGAGCAGGCTGATTGACTTCTACGAACAATGGTATGTACCCGAAAACATGGTACTGGTGCTCGTAGGAAATATCAAAGCCCAACAAATCAGCGGACGCATCAATGCCACCTTCGGACGTCTGGCCGCTAAACCCGCACCCGAACGCAAGACCTACCAGAACCTCGAAATAAAGGGCCGCAAACAGTACTCGGCCAAGATAGGATTCTATCCGCAAGTGACAATGGTATTCAACGGGGTGCCTGCCGGACATCCCGACGAAGATGCTCTGAACATCGCCCTGGCACTACTGAACAACAACAGCCAGACCGGAACTATGGACAAGCTGGTACTGGACGGTGAGCTGACCAGCGCCGGAGCCTACGCCCGCACTTTCCGTGAACAAGGACGCGCCATCGTAGCAGCCATTCCGCTCTACGACGAAAATCAGCGCCGTTTCGAGTCTACCAAGAGCGCCGAAAAGAAAGCCTTGAAAGCCATCCAGCAAATCGCTACCGGAGAATTCGAGGACTGGAAAATTGATGCCATCAAAGCCGAGAAGTGCCGCCAGTTCGACCTGGAGATGGAATCGAACGAGGACAAGGCTATGATACTGATGAATGCTTTCTACAACGAGCAGGATTTAGGCGACATACTCAATTACAAGGACAAGATTATGGCCATCACCACTGACGACATCAAGCGGGTAGCCAAGAAATATCTGTCGGACAATTACTTGGCCCTGTATATCGAAAAAGGAAAACCTGACAAGAACGCCAAGATTGAGAAGCCGGGATACAAACCCGTAGAACCTCCGGTAGGAAAAGAATCGCTCTATGCAACACAATTCAAGAACCTGCCCATCGGACAGATGGAGGAGAAATTCGCAAACTATGGTGAAGTGCAAATCAAGCAGCTGAATGAGCGTTCCAAGATGTACTACACACCCAACAAGGAGAACAACGTATTCCAGCTGATTGTACAATACGGAGTCGGTGAACGCGAATTCCCGAAACTCGGCTATGCCGCCCAGCTGATGAACAACGCAGGCATCATGGGAGCCTACGAACCGCAAGAGCTGAAAGAAGAACTCAGCAAACTGAACGCAACCTGCCACGTGACAGCCGATGACGACAATCTCTACATCATCATGGAGGGTTACGAGGCCACCTTGCCGCAAGTCTGCCAACTACTTTCACGCCAGATTCTGATGCCAAAACTGGACGAAAAGCAACTGGCACGTCTGAAAGGTTCGGCAATGGGTATGCGCCAGCAGCGCAAAGACAACGTCAGCATCCTGAATGAAGCGCTACGCCAATACATGCTCTACGGAGAGAAATCAGACTACATCAAGGAACTGACCGACAAGGAGATTTACGAATTACAGATTTCAGAACTGACGGGAGACATCAACCGTGCCTCCAACTACGAGGCAAAGGTATTCTTCACCGGAACACTCCCCTTCGAGCAAGTATACGACATCCTGAGCAAGAACCTCCCGTTGGTGGCCAACGAACGCCCCTCCAACTCCCCGCAGGCAAAGGAGATGATGCCGGTGACCGAAAACACCGTCTACTTCCTGCCTAACAACGATGCAGAACAAGCCCAAATCCACCTCTACATCCCGATGCAGAAGACTGACAAGAAGGACGACGTGCTGCGTAGCGCATTCAACCAGTACTTCGGCCTTGATTTCACCGGTATCGTTCTGAACGAAATCCGCGAAAAACGCTCCATGGCCTATACAGCCTACGCATTCGTCGGCACGCAAGGCATAGCCGGAAAGGCAAGCTATCTGCGCGGCTACATCGGTACCCAGAACGACAAGGCAAATGATGCACTGGACGTACTGATGGGGCTCGTCAACGACATGCCGAAAAATCCGGAACGTATCGACAACATCAAAAGCTATCTCCGCCAAGCCATGCTGACCAGTCACCCCAGCTTCCGCAACAAAGCCATGGAACTGGTAGGCTTGGGCCACAGAGGCTACACGGACGACCCGGCCAAGGAAAATCTGCCGAAAATAGATGTACTGACCTTTGAAGACATCGTGAAGTTCTACGAAGAGAACATCAAAGGCAAACCATACTGCATTTCCATCATGGGCAATCCAAAGAACATTGACCTGAAGCGGCTGGAAAAATTCGGCAAGGTAGTGAAACTGAATGAACGAAAACTCTTCAACACGAAGGATGCATTGTTCTAACCCTGTCTTATCCCTTTAACAATCCTATCCACGTTCCCCCTCATCAGGGGAACGTGGAGTATAAAAGATTCCCCGACATTTCGGTTGCAAATGCCGGGGAATCTTATTTTCAATATCTGAAGTTCCTTTGCACAATGCCCGGAGTTTCACCGGAAAATCCCTAAGGTTCTCGGACGGCAGACAACAGACTACATTTCCTGATCCTCTTCATTGCCCGAAAGGATAGGCAGACAAATCCTATACTTCACCGCCAGTATGCGGGTGACGAACACCGTCACACCACCCACAATCTGGCACACGAAAGCCTCCATCCCCAAAAGGTAGCATATCCAGTAGAAAGTCCCTCCCACCACACATGCCATCGCATAAATCTCCTTTCGGAATATCAGTGGAATTTCATTAATGAATACATCACGTATCACACCACCCGCAGCCCCGGTAATGCTGCCCATGATAATGGCTACCCAGAAAGGATAGCCCAGAGCGATGCTCTTGCCCACACCGACCACCGTGAACAGTGCCAGGCCGATACTGTCGAATATGAAGAATGTATTGTTCAGATGGATGAGGTGCTTGCCAAAGAGAATGACCCACAACAAGGCCAGTCCGGTACAAATCAAGTAAATGGGATCCGTCATCCAGCCCGGGGTGACGTCCAGTAGCAGGTCGCGTATCGTACCTCCTCCGATGGCCGTCACAAAACCCACTACATACGCACCGAACCAGTCGAACCGTTTGGCCGAAGCCAGACGTATGCCACTGATGGCAAAAGCAAACGTACCGATAAAATCGAGTATCTGAACAAATGTTGGCATTATCATTTTGAAAATTAAAAATTATAAATTAAACAAGTACTTCGCATATCCGAAATTAAATCCAAGTATCCAAAATTGAAAAAGAAAGCAGGCATTTTCAACAGACATCCTGAAAATAATAGGCAAAGTAACAAATAATTTCCCTAAGAAAACGTATTTTTGTCGTATCATTTTTCACCAACTACGACAATGAAAATAACAATCGTATCGGGCGCACGCCCCAACTTCATGAAAATAGCCCCCATCTGCCGTGCCATCGACACTGCCAGAGAGGCCGGAAAGAACATCTCCTACCGCATCGTCTACACCGGTCCGCAGGATGACACCAGCCTGGATGCCTCGCTCTTCTCCGACCTCTCCATGAGGAAACCGGATGCCTGCCTCGGCGTCACCGGACACGACCACTCACAGGTGGCAGCTTCCATCATGCTTGCTTTCGAGAAAGAGTTGGACCAACATCCCGCCCAAATAGTACTGGTAGTAGACGACATGACCGCCACCATGAGCTGTTCCATCGTTGCCAAGAAACGTGGGCTGAAGGTGGCACACGTCATAGCCGGCACACGCTCCTTCGACATGAACATGCCCCGCGAGGTGAACCGCACCATCGTGGATGCCATCTCCGACTATCTCTTCACCGCCGGAATGATTGCCAACCGCAACCTCAACCAGGAAGGCATGATACCCGACTATATCCACTACGTGGGCAACATACTGATTGATACCATCCGCTTCAACCGACACCGCCTGGTGCAGCCCTTATGGTTCTCCAGCCTCGGCCTGCGGAAAGGAAACTACCTGCTGCTCACCCTCAACCGCCGCGACCTGCTGGAAAAGAAGACCGTATTGCACTCCCTGCTCCAGACCGTCATTGAAAAGGCCGACGGCATGCCTATCGTTGCCCCGCTGCACCCCTACGTGCAAAAGGCGGTGAAGTCGCTGGAGCTGGATGCCCCCAACCTACACATCCTGCCTCCACAGCGCTACCTGCACTTCGGGTTCCTCATCAACCAAGCGCGAGGCATAATCACCGACTCAGGCAACATCGCTGAAGAAGCCACCTTTCTCGATGTCCCTTGCATCACCCTCAATACCTATGCCGAGCATCCCGAAACCTGGCGTATCGGTACCAATGAGCTGGTCGGCGAGAATTCCTTTGCCCTCTCCGCCTCACTTGACAAGTTACTGCAGGGCGAATGGAAGCACGCCACCCTCCCCGACCGCTGGGACGGACGGACAGCGGAACGCATCGTACAGACACTACTGAACGGAAACAATTCATAATCCTTCGTGAACTCCATCCCAAGCTTGAGAACATCTGTCCCAAGCCTACGGATGCTTATCCCAAGCTTTGGTTTTTCTATCCCAAAGCTTGGGATAGAACTTTCTCTATGCGTTGTACAACTTTATCCTTTATGCCCAGTAGTTTTTCTGCAAGAATCCTGTACTTTTTTTACCTGTATCCAACAAACAAGCACAAGGCTTTCACGTTCATTTAACCTTATCTCTTGTATCTTTAGTCTATATTTGCTTCTCGGTTAACCTTAATTTGTTAACTTTGCGCCCGAATTATCTGTAACTTATGAAGCAAAGATATACAATTTACGTCCTTTTCCTGCTGTCACTGTTCGTCTCCATCAGCACATCTGCCCAGATTAAGGGGGTTATCACAGACTCTCTCACGAACGAGCCGTTGATGTACATCACCGTACAATATGAAGGGAAAGGTGTAGGCGGCATCTCCAATGCAAACGGTGAATACCAAGTCGAAAACCGCAAAGGCTGGGATGAACTGACATTCTCCGCCATAGGCTACATCACCAAGAAAGTGAAACTGAAGCCTGGCACCCGGACGCTGAACGTCAAGTTGCAACCGGACGACATCTTACTCTCCGAAGTCGTGGTGAAACCCAAGAAGGAAAAATATTCACGCAAGAACAACCCCGCCGTGGAGTTCATGAAGAAGGTCATCGAAAACAAAAAGGCGCTGAAACTGGAAGAGAACGACTACTACCAGTATCAGAAATACGAGAAAATGAAAATGTCGCTCAACGATGTCACCCCCGACAAAATGGAGAAAGGCATCTACAAAAAGTTCTCTTTCTTCAAAGACCAAGTGGAAGTATCGCCCAAGACCAGCAAGATGATTCTGCCCATCTCTATCAAAGAGACGGCCAGCAAGACTATTTTCCGCAAAAACCCCAAGAGCGAAAAGACTATTATCGAAGGTATGAATTCTACCGGCATCGAGGAGTTCTTCAACACCGGAGACATGCTGGGGACCATCCTCACGGACGTATTCTCCGACATCAATATCTACGACGACGACATCCGACTGCTGCAACGCCGCTTCGTCAGCCCCATCGGCCGCGGAGCCATCAGCTTCTACAAATACTATCTGATGGACACGCTCATGGTAGACAAGCAGGAATGCGTGCATCTCACTTTCGTTCCGCAGAACCCGCAGGACTTCGGCTTCACGGGGCACCTCTACGTGGTGAAGGACTCCACCTATGCCGTGAAGAAATGCACCATGAACCTGCCCAAGAAGACGGGTGTCAACTTCGTAGAGAACCTCGACATCGTGCAGCAGTTCGAACAGCTGCCCGACAGCAACTGGGTGCTGACCGACGACGACATGACCGTGGAACTGCACTTCGTGAAGGGTATCCAAGGCCTGGAAGTGCAGCGGACCACCAAGTACAGCGACTATCAATTCGCAGAGATAGAACCCCGCCTCTTCCGTCTGAAAGGGAACGTCATCAAGGAAGCGAACATGCTTGCCAAGAGCGACGAATATTGGGCGAAAGTACGTCAAGTGCCCCTCACCAAGAAGGAGAGCACGATGGATGTATTCATGAACCGTATCGAGCAGATTCCCGGCTTCAAGTACGTCATCTTCGGGGCGAAAGCCTTGATTGAGAACTTTGTGGAGACGGGCAGCAAGAACCATCCCAGCAAGTTCGACTTCGGCCCCATCAATACAATGATAACCAGCAACTACGTCAACGGCACGCGTTTCCGTCTGAGCGGCATGACGACCGGTAACCTCGACCCGCACTGGAGCCTGAGCGGTTACGGCGCCTACGGAACCAAAGACAAGAAATGGTTCTACTCCGGGCAAGTGGCCTACTCCTTCAACAAGCGCGAATACGTATTGTGGGAGTTCCCGAAGCACTACGTCGCCTTCAAGTACACCTACGACGTGATGTCTCCCATGGACAAGTACCTCGCCACGGACAAGGACAACTTGTTTGTCGGCTGGAAATGGACCACTGTAGACCAGATGTCCTACATGCGCGACGCCACGCTGACTTACGAGCTGGAGACCAATACCGGCTTCTCCGTCCAAGCCATGGCGCGCCACCGCAACGACCAGCCAGCGGGACAGCTGCAATACTGGAAGAACAACGGAGAGATATTGGGGCAATGGGATGAAAAGAACACGCTGGTGCACGACATCACCACCACCGAGCTGGGTGTGACCCTGCGTTATGCTCCTGGCGAAACCTTCGTCAACACCAAGCAGCGGCGCGTACCCGTGTCGCTGGATGCGCCGACCTTCACCCTCTCCCACACCGCCGGCTTCAAGGGCGTGCTGGGCGGAGAGTACGACTTCAACCTGACGGAAGCCAGCATCCGCAAGCGCTTCTGGCTCGGCTCGTGGGGCAAGCTGGACGTAACGGCACGTGCCGGTGCGCAATGGAACACCGTTCCCTTTCCCCTGCTGAACCTGCCGATGGCGAACCTTTCATACATCACGCAGAACAACGAGTCCTTCAACCTCATCAACAACATGGAGTTCCTGAACGACCGCTATGCCTCCCTCAACCTAAGCTACGACATGAACGGAAAGCTCTTCAACCGCCTCCCGCTCATCAAGAAGCTGAAGTGGCGCGAGATGTTCCGCATCCGTGGTTTGTGGGGCACGCTGACGGACAAGAACAACCCGTACAAGAGCAACAACCCCGACTTGTTCCTCTTCCCCATGCGCGACGGTGTACCCACCAGCCATGTCATGAGCAAGACTCCCTATGTGGAAGCCAGTGTAGGTATCTACAATATCTTCAAGCTGCTCCATATAGAATATGTACGCCGACTGACCTATACTGACATACCGGGAGTGAAGAAGGGGGGCATACGGTTTATGATATTAATGATATTCTAAAATCTATAACTCAACATGCAACCATTAGCGGAACGGCTTCGGCCAAGAACATTGGATGAATATATTGGCCAGAAACATCTGGTCGGTCAAGATGCGGTGTTGCGCAAGATGATTGACGCGGGACGTATCTCTTCGTTTATCCTGTGGGGACCTCCGGGCGTGGGAAAGACCACTTTGGCACAGATTATCGCCAACAAGCTGGAAACCCCTTTCTATACGCTCAGTGCCGTGACCAGTGGCGTGAAGGACGTACGCGACGTGATAGTGCGTGCCAAGAGTAACC
The DNA here is from genome assembly GCF_013373675.1 of Bacteroides sp. L10-4. Taxonomy (NCBI): domain Bacteria; kingdom Pseudomonadati; phylum Bacteroidota; class Bacteroidia; order Bacteroidales; family Bacteroidaceae; genus Bacteroides; species Bacteroides sp. L10-4. Next base: position 16,627 of record NZ_JABXJH010000041.1, on the reverse strand, counting down.
GTTTCTTCTCACAAGCCAGCCCCATCCTTTTCATTGACGAGATACACCGCTTCAGCAAGTCGCAGCAAGACTCGCTGCTGGGAGCCGTGGAGCAAGGCACCGTGACGCTGATAGGCGCCACTACGGAGAACCCGTCGTTCGAAGTCATCCGTCCGTTGCTGTCGCGCTGCCAGCTCTATACCCTGAAATCGCTGGAAAGGGACGACCTGCTGGAACTGTTGCAACGCGCCATCATCACGGACATCGTGCTAAAGGAACGGAAAATAGAACTGAAAGAAACTACCGCCATGCTCCGCTTCAGCGGAGGGGATGCACGCAAGCTGCTCAACATCCTCGAGCTGGTGGTAGACTCCGAAGCCGCAGACCCCGTCGTCATTACCGACGATATGGTGACCGAACGCCTGCAACAGAATCCTCTTGCCTACGACAAGGACGGGGAGATGCACTACGACATCATCTCCGCTTTCATCAAATCCATCCGTGGCAGCGACCCGGACGGCGCCATCTACTGGCTGGCACGCATGGTCGAAGGCGGTGAAGACCCTGCCTTCATAGCTCGCCGCCTCGTCATCTCCGCCTCTGAAGACATCGGACTGGCCAACCCCAACGCGCTGCTGCTTGCCAACGCCTGCTTCGACACCCTGATGAAAGTGGGATGGCCCGAAGGACGCATCCCGCTGGCAGAAGCTACCATATACCTCGCCACCAGCCCCAAGAGCAATTCGGCCTACATGGCCATCAACAATGCACTGGAAGTAGTACGCGAAACGGGTAACCTCCCCGTCCCACTGCATCTGCGCAACGCGCCCACCAAGCTGATGAAGCAGTTGGGCTACGGCGAGAAGTACAAGTACGCCCACGACTACCCCGGCAACTTCGTCAAACAGCAATTCCTGCCCGACGAACTGAAAGACCGCCGTATCTGGGAACCGCAACTCAATCCTGCCGAGCAAAAGCACAAGGAACGGATGCAGCAACTTTGGGGAAAAGAGAGGTTTTAGAACAGACGGAAACCCAGCCCCAAACTGAAATGAAACGCATCGACGTATTTATCCTCTACGCGTTGCCGCTCCCTCAATTCGAGTGTATAGAGATTATGCAGGGTATACTCCCCGTATGAAGAACCGGCAGTCACTATATAAGAAACCCCGGCATAAAGACAGACCCGCTTGGGCAAATGGTAGAGCAACTGTATTCCGGGAGTGATGGAGAAAGCATTACGTTTGTCTTTCTCCATCTCCAGCACAAAGAAATCGACGTCGTTCGTTCCTTCATGCTTGAGGTAAGATGAATAACCGGTCTCAGAAAAACCGGTTATTCCGATGCCGAAGGAAGGCTGTATATCCCAGTTGCCAATGCTGCAACGATAGACGATTCCGGCACTGAAATTACCGTCAATACTTCCGAGCGACACTTCCACCTGATTGAAACCAAGCACCTTACCGTCGTACAGATACTCTTGTCCACTTCCCGGATTCAGTAACAACTGTGCTTGCACTCCCCATGATTTATGCCAGAAATATCTGCCTCCCAATGTCAAAGCGTAATTCAGCTGATGATAATCGTTCAGACACAACCACGAGGATATCCTGCGGACAGAAGTCATATAGGCCATTCCACCATAATCCACGCCTACTTATTCACTACAAAGATGCTTCCAGCTGTATACGACCGTGATTCAAGATATATTGTGCACAGACGTTTGCAGTAGCCATGCAACCCAGCAGAAAGAGAGAGATACGTTTGACAATACCCATAATCCTATTTTTACAATATAAATAGAGTGAATCAGTAGAAATCAAGAGAAGGAGTTTCGGCAGTAAATACTTGCCAGCCATCCAGCACTCCGTTCTCCTCATTCCCATCTTTTCCTAGCTCAAGCTCAACGCGAAAACGGTAAGTACCGGCCTTGGGATAAGTCAGCAGAACAAACTAGAAATCATGTAGATAGTCAACGGGAGAATCAATCGGAGCGGGAGAATAAGAACGGTAGAATAAAGGATATATATCGCTTCCGGCAGGATATTCTTCATTGAAATCCGTCAAGGTCACTATACGGATAGCTGTAATCGGACGGTTCAACTGACAATGCCAGATATCGTCGGCAGTTTCTTCCGAAATGGCCTTCACCTCCGGTACCACCTTCATCATGTAGGCCTCCTTGGGGCAGCGGTTATCGGTTCAGGAGCATGCCCGCTATTATCCAGCAACACCAATCGCACGCCAACCACATCCGCCAAAACAGGAGGAAGCACCTCTTCATCTTCTTCACACTTCATGGCAGTCAGTAAGAGCAAAAGGCAAAAAGAAAGTATTCCGAAAAAAGAAAAGATTGTGCTTCTCATACATTTTCAATATTACATTTACACAAATGTAATGGATTTATGTATACTATACTAATTCTTTTCCCTAAATTTGCGCGAACAATTAATATTCAAGAAGAATGGAAAACAAAAAAATAGTCGTATTAGACGGGTATGCCGCCAACCCCGGCGACCTTTGCTGGGACGAATTGCAAGCTTTGGGTGAATGTAGCATCTACGACCGTACCGCTCCCGGAGAAGTATTGGAACGCGCTGCCAGTGCAGAAATCCTGCTGACCAATAAAACCGTGCTCACTTCCGAACACATGGCTGCACTGCCCGAATTGAAGTACATCGGTGTGCTTGCCACCGGATATAACATTGTAGACACCGCCGCTGCCAAAGAACATGGCATCATCGTCACCAACATCCCTGCCTATAGCACCGACTCGGTTGCCCAAATGGTCTTTGCCCACATTCTGAACATCGCCCAGCAAGTGCAGCACCACTCCGAAGAAGTGCATCAAGGACGCTGGACGGCAAGCAAAGACTTCTGCTTCTGGGACACTCCACTCATCGAACTGCGTGAAAAAAAACTCGGCATTGTAGGCTTGGGACACACCGGTTTCTCCACTGCCCGCATCGCCATTGGCTTCGGCATGAAGGTGTGCGCCTACACTTCCAAGACCAATTTCCAGCTTCCTCCCGAAATCCGCAAGATGGAACTGAACGAACTGTTCCATGAATGCGACATCGTTAGCCTGCATTGTCCCCTCACCGATGCCACCCGCGAAATGGTGAATGCAGAACGCCTCCGCCTGATGAAGCCTACGGCTATCCTAATCAACACCGGACGCGGTCTGCTCATCAACGAACAAGACCTTGCCGATGCCTTGAACAACGGAACCATCTACGCCGCCGGAGTGGACGTACTCTCACAAGAGCCTCCTTGTGCCAACAATCCTTTACTCTCTGCCCGTAACTGCTACATCACCCCGCACATAGCTTGGGCAAGCACCGCCGCACGCGAACGCCTCATGCAAGTTATGCTCGAAAATATAAAGGCCTATCAAGACGGTAAGCCTGTGAATGTAGTGAATAAGTAGGCGTGGATTATAATGGAAGCATCCCTATACTTTCATACCTTTTTCCCCTAACAAAACAAACAGCCAACGCTATGGGAACATCTGCCATCAAAGGTCTGTTCTATATCCGTCTGATAGCAGTGATATTCATCCTGATTGCCATCACCATAGCGGTGGCTTTTCAATTCCGCCTACAACATACACAAGTGCACTTACCGCTATGCCAAGCGCATGCTGTATATTGACTGCATCTTTTCTACTCTCCCAGTCTGAAAAGCATCAAATATTATTCTCCAAACCTAGATTCATGCAGTGACCACAATCCGGTGGTTATGGAGGTGGAACTTTTTAAAAGGCTATAAACGGTCTATTTCTTCTAGAGTTAGACCGGACGCCTTGCTAATAGCCTCTGCAGAAAGACCTGCCGCTTTCAGATTGCGAGCCATTATCTTTATACCTTCTGCACGACCTTCTGCACGACCCTCTGCACGACCTTCTGCACGACCTTCTGCAAGACCTTCTATTCTTCCTTCCAGTTTGGCAGAATCGAGCACATCGTTTTGAATCATGACTGCATTCAAATGTTCATCATACGCCCTTCGTTCTTGAACGTTCATAGAGTAATATTTCAGCTTCTCGCGAGCCTCTCCAAGTCCGGGAGCAGTAGTATCAGGACGAATAGTTCCGTCTTTCAGGTACTTCATCCATTCATTCAACGGAGTAGTAGCCACTTGATCAAACTCGTTTACGCGGATAAGAATATATTCTGGGAAAATTTCGGCGGGCATACGGGGAACAATGGCATTACGCTCCTTAACATTTACCTGCAACTGGTCACCGGTATGTACACCTACAAAGTTATTCTGCCCATGATACAAGAAATCGCTTCCTTGTCCTATGTCAAAGTAGAGGATACTGATGGAGTAGATTTTCTTCACCTTATAGTAAGTATCACCCAACGAGATATGTTCGGTGATAGCCTTTGCCACTCCATAAAGGATACGTTCCAAATAATAGAGTTCACGGGTATTCTGTATTTCGATGATGATAATCTCGTCCTTACTGTTGCGTGCCTTGATGTCAACACGGTTGAACTTGTCATCGGCAGTCTGCTGATTTCCTTCACTTTCCAGTATTTCGATAATCGTGATTTTTTCACCCAGAAATACAGTAAGGAAACCTTCAAGCACACCAAAATTGGCCTTCTGCCGCAATAAACGTTTAATGGCCCAGTCGAAGCGGATATACCTATCTTGCAATTCTTCCATCAGTTAATTATTTTTTAGAAGACAAAGATACGAATGTTTTTCAAGAATAATAGACTATTTCTTCTGTTTCTGTAACAGAGAATACGGTTTCTTGAATCATTTACATATGCCAGCTATTCTTCAAGGGATTTACTGAATATCCCTAGAGAACCGATTCCTCGTTCAGTACCCGAAAGAGAACTTTATTTGTCCTTAACTTTCGGCAATATCGCATTCAATACCATATATCCCGATATACCGGCAACAGTCGTTCCCAGCAATACACCAAACTTCGCTTGGTTGAGCAAATCCGGATATTCTCCTGCAAAAGAAAGATTGGCAATAAATAAGGATACTGTAAAACCAATACCACCCAACAAGGACACTCCGGCCACACTTCTCCAATTCATTCCCGGAGGCATCGAGGACAAACCGCTCTTGACCGCCAGCCAAGTAAACAGAAAAATACCGACAAACTTGCCAAGAAGCAATCCTGCAGCCACGGCTATACTAACAGCTCCAACAACACCACTGCCCCCGTTGAGCACCACACCGGCATTGGCAAAAGCAAAGAGCGGTAGTATCACAAAGTTCACCGTACCATGCAAATTGTCTTCCAAAGATTGTAAGGGACTAATCACATAATCAGAAGCGCGTTCCACTTGTTTTAGAATGGCAATCTGCTCATTAGTCAATATAATATTATCTGATTTTGAAACTGGAAAATCACCGATTATATCGCGGATGCGTTTAATATATTTCCCGGCATCCAAACGGGGACGGGCCGGTATTACAAAGGCCAGTATCACTCCGGAAATAGTGCTGTGAATGCCCGACTGAAGGAACAAATACCAAATAATCACCCCGATAAGCAGGAATAATATTTTCTGTGTCATACCGAATCTCCCCATACAGTAAAGGAAGAAATAAAGGACTGCAGCTACAATAAGGTATCCATAAGCCACCTCGGAACTATAAAAAATAGCAATAACCAGAATGCCTCCAATATCATCGACTACTGCAAATGCCGTCAAAAAGATTTTCAGACTCAAAGGCACTCGCTTACCCAGCAGACTGAGTACCCCCAATGAAAAAGCAATATCCGTAGCCATCGGTATAGCCATACCGCGCGTTCCCGGAGTGCCCTGAACGACCAGAAGTGAATAGACAATGACCGGCAGCAACATACCGCCACACGCCGCTACAAAGGGCAAAGAGGCCTTACGAAAGGAAGAAAGTTCACCAACCAGCAGTTCCCGCTTTATCTCTAATCCCACGGCCAGAAAGAAAACAGTCATCAAGCAGTCATTTATAAACTCAACCATTCTCAACGGATGACCGCCATGGGAGAACAAATTAAAGTCTCCGATACGCAAATGCAGTTCCTGTAAAAGAAAGCCCTGATATAATGGAGCCATCGGTGAATTAGCAATAACGGCCGCCAAAATAGCCATCAAAAACAGCAAGATGCTCGCCACTATATTCAGTGACGAGAAGTCTTTCACAGTACGTAAAATAATCATAAAGAAGTTTATATTTGATTTAAGATTTCATCCTTCCGACATCAATCCAGCTTCAGCACTGCCAAGAACGCTTTCTGAGGTACCTCTACATTACCAATCTGTTTCATTCGTTTCTTACCTCTTTTCTGTTTTTCAAGCAATTTTCGTTTACGGCTCACATCACCGCCATAACATTTGGCTGTTACATCCTTACGAACAGCTTTAATCGTTTCCCGGGAAATAATCTTGGCACCAATAGCAGCCTGAATGGCGATATCGAACTGCTGTCTCGGAATCAAATCCTTTAACTTCTCGCACATCCGGCGTCCCAATTCGTAGGCATTGTCAAAGTGCGTCAAGGTAGAAAGAGCATCCACCGGCTCACCGTTCAGCAAAATATCCAGCTTCACCAGTTTGGAAGGGCGGAAGCCGTGGGGATGATAGTCAAAAGAGGCATATCCCTTGGAGATACTCTTCAATTTATCATAGAAATCGATGACTATTTCGCCAAGAGGCATATCATAATATATTTCCACACGGTTACCGGAAATATATTCCTGCTTCACCAGCTCGCCACGCTTGCCCAAACAAAGAGTCATGATAGGACCGATATAATCAGTAGTGGTAATCACCGAGGCGCGGATATAGGGCTCCTCAATACGGTCTATCATAGTAGGATCCGGCATGCTGCCGGGATTATGCACCTCAGTCATATTTCCCTGCTTGTCATAGACATTGTAGGAAACGTTGGGCACGGTGGTGATAACATTCATGTCAAATTCACGGTCAAGGCGTTCCTGCACAATCTCCATGTGGAGCAATCCGAGAAAACCACACCGGAAACCAAAGCCCAAAGCTAATGAAGACTCAGGCTGGAAAGTCAGCGAAGCATCATTCAGCTGCAACTTCTCCAAAGAAGAGCGCAAATCCTCGAAATCTTCAGCCTCGATAGGGTACACACCGGCAAAAACCATCGGCTTCACTTCCTCAAAACCAGCAATGGCCTCTTCGCAAGGACGGGCAATATGCGTAATCGTATCACCTACTTTCACTTCCTTAGAGGTTTTGATACCCGAGATGATGTAGCCCACATCTCCCGTACGCAACTCCGGACGTGGCATCATTTCCATCTTGAGTACTCCAATCTCATCTGCATCATATTCCTTACCCGTATTGAAGAATTTCACTTTATCCCCTTTACGGATTACGCCATTCACTATCTTGAAATATGCAATGATACCACGGAAAGAATTAAAGACAGAATCGAAAATCAACGCCTGCAACGGAGCTTCCTCGTCACCCTCCGGATGAGGGATACGCTCAATGACTGCAGCCAGGATTTCTTCCACTCCCATGCCCGTTTTGCCGGAAGCACGGATAATCTCATCACGCTTGCAGCCCAGCAGTTCAACGATTTCGTCCTCCACTTCCTCAGGCATAGCGCTTGCCATGTCACATTTGTTGATGACCGGAATAATCTCCAAATCATGCTCAATGGCCATATATAGATTCGAAATAGTCTGTGCCTGCACTCCCTGCGAAGCATCTACAATAAGCAGTGCCCCTTCACAAGCGGCGATAGAACGTGATACCTCGTACGAGAAGTCCACATGTCCCGGAGTGTCTATCAAGTTCAGAATATACTTTTCGCCTTTATATGTATACTCCATTTGTATGGCATGACTCTTGATGGTGATACCCCTTTCCTTCTCAAGGTCCATGTCATCCAGCATCTGTCCGTTAGTTACTTGTATAGTATTGGTAAATTCCAGCAGACGGTCTGCCAAGGTTGATTTACCGTGGTCAATATGAGCAATAATGCAAAAATTCCGTATATTCTTCATTGTCAATAACTATCTATTAATCGGGTGCACAAAGATAGTGAAAACAGAGCAAAAAAAAAACGCGTTGATAACATATTCATGTACCAACGCATCTTTTTATAAAATTCCAGTTAATTCCCCGCTTAGTTCAACTTTACGAACAATTCGCCTTCCACTTCAGAAGTAGAGACCTTGTCTTCTCTTAACAACCAGCCCAATCCCAAGAATAAATCTTTGTCAATCAGCTTGGTTGCTTTCTTGATTTGCTTGTGAGTCAAACCATCTGTGCCATTCAGTACAGTCCAAATCTGTCCTGCAACAATACCAGCTTTTTCTTTCAACATTTCTATTTGCTTTTAGTTAAACGTCACCTTCATCTCCAAGCATAGAGATGTCGGTGTTTTTATATGGCGGCAAAGATAGCCATAATTATGTTATACAACACATTATTAGGCACTTTTTTAGTTCAAGAAATTGAAAAAGTTCCATTTTCTTACTTTGAGGACGTTTTTTCCAAGTATTCAGTCCAAATTTGGGCAGCCACCTCAACCATCCTAGCACACGGGCGTTTAGCATAATACTGCTCGGTACGGGCTTCCGGAACGGACGAACCTTCCGGTTTTCTCAATCCTAACAGTTCAGCACATATCAAAGAGCCGTTCCGCTTCTTGAACTCAGCAGCCAGCTCCTGCACCAATGCATAGTTTGCCGCCTTACCTTCACGATCCTTGCCTTCCACAGCTCCTTTTTCCAATCCGGCCAATAGGAACATGCCGCACGCAGCACCGCATGTCTGCCTCATACGACCTATGCCACCACCAAAAGAGGCAGACATCCGGAAAGCCTGCTCTTCGGTAAAACCGTACATATCTGCAAAAGCTCCCACCACCGACTGCGAACAGTTATAGCCGCTCTTGAAAAGCTCCACAGCTTTTTCTATTCTGTCTTTTGTTTCCATAATCATTCTGTAATTTCCAGTAACATCGGGCAATGGTCTGAATGAACAACGTCACCCAATATTCTCGCCTCCTTCAACATCGGACGCACCGGTTCGCTCACCATGCAATAATCAATACGCCACCCTTTGTTCTTGGCACGTGAATTAAAACGATAGCTCCACCACGTATATTCCTGCTTGTCGGGATGAAGCCAACGGAAGGAATCAATGAATCCTGCATTGAGAAAGCGCGTCATCCACTCTCGCTCTTCAGGCAAAAAGCCACTGCTGGTGGCATTCCTGATAGGGTCATGAATGTCTATTGCCTCATGGCAGATATTATAATCACCACAAAGAATGAGTTTAGGACGCGTACGCTTCAGCTCCAATACATATTCCTGGAATTTCTCCAACCAGACCATCTTAAAAGCCTGACGTTCATCACCGCTGGTACCGGAAGGATGATAAACACTCACGACGGACACATCACCGAAGTCGGCACGAATAAAACGCCCTTCGCTATCGTATTCTTCGATACCCATACCATATTCCACATAGTCCGGTTCCTGCTTGCTCAGAATAGCGACTCCACTATACCCCTTCTTCTGTGCAGAATACAGATAATGTTTATACCCCAAAGCATCCAGCGCTTCTGCCGGATACTGTTCCGGTTGCAGTTTCGTTTCCTGCAAACAAAGTACATCGGGCCGCTCTTGTGCCAGCCACTCGGAAAAACCTTTTGTCACGGCAGCCCGTAACCCATTTACATTATATGTAATAATCTTCATACTTATTTGATTTCTTAAAAATGAATTATTCAAGATGTCAACTAGGATACCAGCAGCATGATATTCAACACAGTAACCACCGCAGCAATGGCGTAAAGTACAAACGTGCTCCATTTACTGTTTACATACTGCCCCATCACTTTACGTGAAGAAGTCAGCCCTACTTGCAGAAAGACCGTGAACGGTAACTGGATACTCAATATCATCTGCGAAATCAACAACCCCTTGAACGGGTTTCCGATAAAGAAAATCAGCAGCAGTGCAATACCCAGTGACAAAATCACACCCACCTGCGAGTGACTGTCTTTAATATGATAGGATTCTCCAAAAATACCGGCAAAGATAGAACCTGCCGCCATACCGCTGGTTATCGTGGAAGATACACCTGCCATCAGTAATGCCAATGCAAAAACCACGGCAGCACCGCTCCCCAACAACGGTTCCAGCAAAGATTTTGCCTGCTGCAACTCTTCCACCTGAATACCGCTTTTAAAGAAAGTTGCCGCAGCCAGCAGTATCATGGCACTATTAATGGCCCACCCCACAATCATGGAAAACAAAGTGTCGAACAATTCATATTTCAGCACTTTGCGGATGGACGCATCATCTTTCTTGTTATATTCGTGGCTCTGTATCACCTCCGAATGCAAAAACAGATTATGCGGCATCACCACCGCACCGAGCACACTCATGATAATCAACATGCTTCCATGCGGGAACGAGGGTGTCACCCACCCTTGTATAGCCAACGGCCAATCTATCTTCACCAGAAACAGCTCATAGATAAAGGAAAGCCCGATGACCGAAACAAAAGCAATGATAGAACGTTCTATCTTCTTGTAGGAATTAGTGAAAAGCATGACGACTACAAATACGGTAGTCAAAATAGAGCCCCATACAATTGGAATGCCAAACAACATCTGCAAAGCGATGGCACCTCCCAATATCTCTGCCAGCGAAGTCGAGATCGAAGCCAGCACCGCCGTACCCAATATGGGACGCGACACCCAAGAAGGAGTATATTTGGTAGCGGCTTCAGACAAGCACAAGCCGGTTACAATTCCCAAATGCGCCACATTATGTTGCAATACAATCAGCATAATGGTAGATAAAGTCACGACCCACAGCAATGAATAACCAAATTCAGACCCTGCCGCAAAATTAGACGCCCAGTTTCCCGGGTCAATAAAACCTACAGTCACCAGCAGTCCGGGACCTATATATTTAAAAACGTCCAGACCACCCAGATAGCGTTTATGGTCTCTCCGTTTCAAGTCTTTAAAAATATTCCTCATCATGTCTGCCTAATTAAGAACGTAAAAATACTCAAATAATAACAAATACACCCATGTTAGGTTCAAAAAAAGCCCCTGGCATTTTTCAATGTCAGAGGCTCTCGTCCATTCTTTCAAGCAGGAGGCTCAATACCCCATCTCGTGCAATGCCTTGCACAATTGGTCGGGGCAGGAAGTGGAACGTTTCCCGCAGCGAATTCCTTCCAAACGGGCAATCACCGCATCTACCGGCATATCTTTCACCAAACGTGAAAGTCCTTGCAGGTTTCCATTACATCCACCCCAAAAAGTAACCTCTTTCACAATACCATCTTCCACATCCAGCTCGATGTCACTGCTACATGTACCTTGAGTCTTGTATGTATATGTCATTACTCTTCGTTTTCTTCCGGTTTCATATTGGTATAAACCGTCTGCACATCATCAAACTCTTCAAGACGTTCCACCATTTTGTCGATAGTTTCGCGTTGCTCGGAAGTTACATCCTTCATATCATTGGGAATGTAAGTGAACTCACCACCGACATCTTCGAAGCCGCATTCTTCCAAATGCTTCTGAATAGCCGCATAGCTCTTCGGGTCACCATAGATAGTGATAGTGCCTTCTTCTTCATCTTCCTCGAAGTCTTCCTCTACATCATAGTCAATCAAGTCAAGGATAAGTTCTTCCATATCGATGCCGTCTTTCTTCTTGAAAGTGAATACACACTTATGGTCAAACAAGAAAGCCAGTGAACCCATTGTTCCCAAGTTACCGCCGAACTTGTTGAATACGGAACGCACATCGGCTACCGTACGGGTAGTGTTATCGGTCAGCGTATCCACAAAAACAGCCACACCGTGAGGACCGTATCCTTCATAGGTCATACCCTTATAGTCGCTCTGGTCCTTACCCATCGCATTCTTGATAGCACGTTCAATATTATCCTTCGGCATGTTTTCACGCTTACAAGTAGCGATTACCGAACGCAGTGTCGGGTTGTTTTCCGGCTCCGGACCACCGGCCTTCACCGCAATAGCAATTTGTTTACCCAGTCTTGTAAAGGTCTTTGCCATGTGACCCCATCTTTTCAATTTGGCAGCTTTTCTATATTCAAATGCTCTTCCCATTGGAACTGTATTTTAAATTATGAATTATAAATTCTGAATAATGAATCAACGCAGCTTGGCATTCAACCTGTCCTCCAGGTTCTTCACCAGTTTGGACATAATCTTGTCAATCTGCTTGTCGTTCAATGTTGCATTCTCATCTTGCAGCAGGAAGCTCACCGCGTAACTCTTCTTACCGGCTTCCAGATTCTTACCCTCATAAACATCGAAGAGAGAAACCTCCTTCAGCAGCTTTTTCTCCGTCTCGTAGGCAATCTTCTCAATTTCCGCAAACTGCACTTTCTTGTCGAGCAGTAACGCCAAGTCACGTTTCACGGCAGGGAACTTGGAGATTTCCGTATAGCTCACCTTCACATTGCGGATGGCCTTCAACAATTCTTTCCAGTTGAAATCGGCGTAGTAAACCTCGTTGTCAATATCGAATGCCTTCAGCAGCTTCTTTGTTACAATACCGAAAGTAGCCAACAGCTTCCCCCCCCTTGTCTGTACGGATAAACCGGCAGCATAGATGTCATCAGTCAGATTCCCGACAACCAAATCATGCATGTGCAGCCCCAATCTGGCAAAGACATTCTCAACGTATGCCTTCAGCTCATATACCGAGCTGTTCTCATCCGGATGAGCCCATGAGTTGGTCACCCTCTTGCCAGTCACCCACAAACCAAGATGATAGTCTTCGGAATAAGCGGCAAGCACCTTTTCCGGATTCTTCTTCTCCTCGTTGAAGTGATAACAATTACCGAATTCAAAGAATTTCAGGTCTGCATTCTTACGGTTGGCGTTGTGCGAGATGCTTTCCAATCCACCGAAAAGCAGTGTCTGACGCATGGCATTCAGATCTGCGCTCAACGGATTCAGCAACATTACCAGATTCTTTGACGGATAAGACTCCAAGTTGTCATAGTAAGCGGCACGGGTCAATGAGTTATTCAGAATCTCATTGAAGCCACAACCCACCAGCTGCTCGGCAACCAGGTTCTGCAATTTGTTGGATTTATCATATTCCCCCTTGGTAGTCAGACAAGACTTCAAGGCAGTCGGAATCTCTACATTATTATATCCGTAGATGCGCAGGATATCCTCTATCACATCGCAATCGCGCTGCACGTCCACACGGTAAGGAGGAACATCCAGTGTAAGTCCTTCGGCTGTCTCGTCTACAATTTTCATTTCCAGACTTGTCACGATGCTCTTGACAGTATCCACCGGAATAACTTTACCAATCAATGAGTTTACTTTCTCATAAGCAAGTTCCACACGGAAATCCTTGGCAGGAGCGGCGCACACATCTTTTATGTCAGAAGAAATAGTACCTCCGGCAAGTTCCTTTACCATCAAAGCAGCCAGCTTCAGGCAGTAAATAGTGGCATTCGGGTCAATACCTCTTTCAAAACGGAAAGAAGCATCTGTGTTCAACGCATGGCGACGGGCTGTCTTGCGCACCCATGTGGGATGGAAGTAGGCGCTTTCAAGGAACACATCCTTGGTGGTTTCCGTAGAACCGGAATCCAGACCGCCGAACACACCGGCAATGCACATCGCCTCTTCCTTGTTGCAAATCATCAAGTCGCGTTCGTTCAATTTGCGTTCCACACCGTCAAGAGTTACAAACGGTGTACCTTCCGGCATTGTCTTTACAATCACCTCGCTGCCTTTAATCTTATCCGCATCGAAGCAGTGCAGCGGCTGGCCGAAAGCATGGACGATATAGTTGGTAATATCCACCACATTATTGATAGGACGCAGGCCGATAATACGCAACTTGTTCTGCAACCATTCGGGGCTTTCTTTTACTGTAACCCCTTTCACCGTAACGCCGGCATATCGGGGACATGCTTCGCTGTTCTCTACAGTTACTTTAATATCCAAGTCGTGATTTTCTACCGCAAAAGCGTCTACCGTAGGTTTCTTCAAAGTAGCCGGCTTACCGTTCTGTATCAAGTAGGCATACAAGTCACGTGCCACCCCATAATGCGAGCAAGCATCGGCGCGGTTGGGAGTAATGTCCACTTCCAGCACGTAATCGCTCTTGATGTTATAATAATCCTTGGCAAGCGTACCCGGAACAGCTGTTTCCGGCAGTACGATGATGCCTGCATGGTCCGTACCGATACCGATTTCATCCTCAGCACAAATCATGCCGACAGATTCCACGCCACGAAGTTTTGATTTCTTGATGGTAAAGCATTCGTCACCGTCATACAGTTTTGTACCCAACGTGGCCACTACCACCTTCTGTCCGGCAGCTACATTCGGAGCGCCGCATACAATCTGCACGGGTTCACCTTGTCCCAGGTTCACCGTAGTGACGTGCATATGGTCTGAGTTAGGATGAGCTTCGCATGTCAGCACTTCGCCGATGACCAGTCCTTCCAGTCCGCCTTTAATGGTTTGCACCTCTTCCACACTTCCCGTTTCCAGTCCGATGGACGTCAAGGCAGCAGCGACTTCATCCGGTGTCAAATCGAAATCGACATACTCTTTCAACCAATTATAAGAGATATTCATATCATTATATTTTTATTGTTTCCAAAAGTGACCCGCAAAGGTAATAAGATTTTTTGGTTGGCAGGGAATTATAAATGAAGAAAATAACAAAAAGGCGATGAAGTGCTTTTTCTTCACCGCCTTTCCCCTACTATTCTATATAAATCTACATTTATATATTCATTGCATTGGCGCCTAAAGCTCCCAATACAGCGGAAGCAACAGCTATCACTACCTTCAAAATCTTGTCCCAAACGTTCTTTTTCATAGTCTCAATCTTTCAAAATCAGTAAATACATCTTATCCTAACGGGTTCTCTCCCTGGTCACCGTCGGAACCGCCACCGGAATTGCACCGTCACCGGCATCAGGTTACGGATTACATTATGTACATCACCCGGAGTCAATGAAGACTTCTCGGCAATCACCTCAGCCAGCTGTTGCGCATCCACAGCCCTTCCCACTTTCTTCAAACTCAGATGCCAAAGTTTGGCACCCTCTTTCGTCGCCAGAGACGACTGTCTTGCATAATAAAATAAAGGCATACTTTCTTTCTCCTTTTTACATTTTTAATTCAACATGGTTTTTAATCTCGTTTTGTTGATCAACAATGCAAAGGTGGGGATATATATGCCTGCAAACAAAGAAAACAGCCTCGCTGGAGCTGTTTTCTGAGATAAGTTTTAAAGCATTGATTTACAAGTCATCAGTTCAAGCAAGCCAACTTAATCAAGAAAAGGAAAGCTTATTTCAAATGGATTGATGTAATCCAAAATACCTTCTCATGAAACAGACATAAATGAGACTTAACAAAAGGATGGTACATAGCAGATACCGGTAGCCTGAATCCAGACACATTATATATCCTACGATGACGATTGCCTGCACTGCCATGTAAATAGAAGAAACCACCACATGAGGAATCTTCAGCTCATTCGCCATAATCTGATACATATGCTTGCGATGCGGCAGGCCGATATTCTCGTGAAGCATCAGACGGTGGATGATAGTCAGCACACTATCCACACCGTAAACGGATAAAAGGACTATCCAGCTGAAATCTTCCGTCCGGATGATGAGCCTGCCTATCAGGAAGAGAAGGATGAAGGCAATGCTCACCGACCCCACATCACCCGCAAAGCACTTGGCACGCTTGCGGAAATTGAAGAAGCAGAAGACAAGAACGGAGCAGATAACGGTATAGATGAAATCCGCTTCCACAAAAGCCACCACCTCTTTATTGACATAGGCCAACGCAGCAAGAACAACCAGAGAATAACCGCCGGTTATGCCGTTAATGCCATCCATAAAGTTGTAGGCATTGATGATGCCCGTACAGACTATCAAGGCTATGACTATCCACCACCACGACAAGGAGAAAAGTCCCCACTGATAAAACATCAACGCCATGGCGGAGAAATGAAAAAGCAGCCGTGTCATCTGTCCCGTGGATCTTATATCGTCCACGAAGCTGATGAACGTCACCAGCGTCAAGGCAAGCAGGAACCAGGGATATTCAAAACCACTTGTCAGGAAACAGGCCAACGCCCCGAAATAGAAGATAATCCCACCGCCGCGCAAAGTCACTTTCGTATGGGAACTCCGTTCATTGGGCTTGTCGATGATATTGCACCTGTCAGCCACCTTAAAATAAAAAAGTTCTGCCAGAAACAGCAGAACCAATATCAGCAGATAATACATAACAGTACTTTCCTATTTAATTCTTAATTACTACCGGTGCGATAAAATCGCATTAGTTTTTGAATCATCAAATAAAGAGAGAACCTTGACATCTTGGTTTGAATTGATTGCCGGGGACTGCTTGGTGATAAGTAAATCAAATTCAAATCAAAAAATCAATATACCCTTGTATTTAACTAAATACTAACTGTTTAATAATAAGTAGATGTTCATAATTGGTTTATATCATAAGGTTTTGATACCTTTGCCTCATAAAATTCAAATATGCACTTATGGGCAAAATCAAATCAATCATATTAAAGGATTCCGAACGCTTGGCGTTGGAAACGGGTTTCCGACAGGGAGACAGCC
>NZ_JABXJH010000040.1:0-49857 GCF_013373675.1 Bacteroides sp. L10-4 | reverse complement strand
TGACAAAACGCACTTGAAAGACCTCTTCGACAAAACTAAATTTCAATATGACAAAGACCGTTTCGGACCAAATGGGCCAAATTTATTTAATGTTTAACTAGTCCCTATTTTTTATGGGACACTAATGATAATACTTTCATCTTAGCATCAGATTAAAGTGTAGCTTCATTCTTTTCCAGAGCAAATACTCTGAATTTCGGTTGCCGTCAACACCTTGTCATATAAGCGGAACTGATCAAGCTGACCGGGAAAGTTCTTTGCCCAGGTTTGTGCTCCTGCACCCGAAGTAAGACTCGGAGTAGTGCTGAACTGAAATGCACCAACAGCCAAAGAAGCGCCTACATTATTAAACTTCAATTTCCCACAATCAGGCAATTCTTTGGTAAAGACCCCCTCACCATTACGATAAACAGTAATGGTAGAAGTATTGCCATCATACACAAAAGCCAGATGCACCCATTCGCTACCAAAAATATCATCTATTTTTGTCTCAACCCATCTTTCATCATTCTCTTTTGCTGTCTGATTGAAGATATGAACCTTGAAAAATGCCTGAGTCTCGCTATTATTATTCTCCAAGAAGATGTCGAAGTTGCCCCAGAATTTAATAGAGTTAGGGATAGAGAACAAACCTTGCGCAGAAGTATTCTTAGTGGTTCTCATCCAAAAAGCTACAGTCAAATCACCGATAGTGGGTATGTTATTTTCCAAAATAGAAGGAGTTTTGGCCAAAATGTAAGCATTTTCAGCACCTTGATAGGCCATACCAGCGATTCCGTCTTCCACAAACTTGGCATTCCCGTTATCTGCTACCAAAAATCCCCATTCACCTTTATCCCGAATGTCCTCTTCATCAAAAGGAAGATACATCTTCAAAGGGGTAGTAGGTACTTTACCTGTACTCTCAGGGTAGTCGAAAGCAGGATGATCCATATCCTGAAAACAAGACTGCATACACAATGCAAACAGGCAAGAAGCCACAGATACTATATATTTTTTCATAAGCAGTTAGTACATTTATAGATTAATAATTGGGATTTTGAACCAATACACCATTCGACTTGTCGATTTCGTCTTGCGGAATGGGCAACAAAGCATGTCTGTCTTGATAACCGGTCTTGCCTGCCGCATGAAGTACCTCTTTAGCAATACCCCAACGAACCAAGTCGTAGAAGCGGTCAAATTCCATACCCAACTCAACACGTCTTTCATGACGAATGGCCTCACGCAGTTCATTCTGATTGTTGGTCGTCACTTCCGGTAGGATTCCGATATTATTGCCACGAGCACGAGCGCGCACCATCTCCAAATAGTTACGGGCAAAAGATAAATCACCCAATTCACAAGCAGCTTCGGAAGCCATTAATACCACATCAGCATAACGTATCAGACGAATATTTACCCAATATCCTCCCTTTGTAAATTTCAAACGCATCGCCGGGTCCGTATATGCCTTTTTGTTAAAGTATTTAGCTATAACATCAGCATTCGAAATAGGTTTCTCACCATAAGGCTTGTTAGCAGGTATGGACTCCGGATCGTCCTTGCCGTTGCGTATAAAATAAAGCAGGGTTTCGTCTTTTCTCGGATCTCCCTCTTCAAAAGCATCTGCCAATTCTTGAGTAGCGGTGTGTTGCCCCCAACCGAGATTCCACTCGCCTGCACCACGTACACCCTGAACGGAAGCAAACTGGCTTCCTATGTCATTAGAACCTGGTTGTGATTCTGTTGCCGTACATTGCAATTCAAAAACAGATTCACTACAGTTTTCACCTTTTTCCCGGAATATGTCTTCATAAGGTGTTTTCAGATTATACAAACCGGAGTTAATCACTTCTTCAGCAGCAGCCTTCATATTCCCCCAGTCGTTACGCATCATGTATGTGCGTGCATGAAGAGAACGGGCAGCTCCCCAAGTGAGACGACCTACATAAAGTTGCTCCCACGTTCTGGGCAGACTGTTTTCGGCTTCCGTAAGATCAGAATCTATTAATTCATATATCTTTGCCACAGAAGACTTTGGAACATTTGCCTCAGCTGCATCATAAACTTTAAAGTCAATCAAAGGCACTTCACCAAAAGCGCGTACAAGGTTGAAATAACAGAAAGCACGTACAAACAAAGCTTCCCCCTTATTGACGAGGTCACCTTCCGTCAATGACGGGTTCCGGCTCATTTCATCAAGCAAATCGTTTACCTTATGTATCAATGAATAGTTTTCATTCCAGTAGCTCTTAATCATCCCATTACTTGCCAAATATTCAAAGTCATCGAACATCTTGCCGGTGGCTGCTCCATCGGACAATGTACTTCCTTTCTCTGCGTCCTCAGAACGCATACCGTGGATTGCCAATGCAGTATTGCCGCTTGTCAAATGAAAACCGCGCAACTTGGCATACATATTAAAAACCTGTGTTTCATAAGTACCACCAGTCAAATCATCCTCTGTCTGTTGTCCAAGCGGTTTTCTATCAAACATATCCTCACACGAAGTTAGTGCAAAGCTTACCGCTAAAAATGCTATATAATAAAATATCTTCTTCATAGTCTGTCTTTATATAATTTTAGAAAGTCAAATTAAAACCAATCGTATAAACTGTAGGCATAGGATAGCCTCCACCATCAATACCAAACGAAATAGCACTTCCGCCCACTTCCGGAGTATATCCTCCATTACGGCTCCAAGTCTTGGGATTCTGCACATTAGTGTAAAGACGCAGTGACTGTACCTTGATACGATTCAACAGTCGTTTGTCAAAGTTATACCCCAATTCGACATTACGGATTCTGAAGAAACTGCCATCTTCGATGAAATACGTGGAAGCCTCCTGATTTATTTTGTGTGAAGGGTCGAGCAAGGGCTCCCAATTGGAAGTGCCCTCTCCATGCCAACGATTCAATTGCTCTGTGCGATAATTCAGTTGTGCATAGCTACTGCTTCCCCAATTACGGTAAATCTCGTTTCCATAAACACCCATCATGTCAACAGTCAAGTCCAGATTCTTCCAACCCAAATTAACATTAAAACCGTAAGTAAAATCAGGAGTAGGGTTACCTATCATTGTACGGTCATTATCAGTAATTTTGCCATTACCGTCAACATCAGCGAATTTCAAGTCACCCGGTGTTACCAAGCCAACCGAGTTAATCGGAGAGAAACGAATGTCGTCTTCGTTCTGATATACACCCTCAACCTTGTAACCATAGAAATAGCCAATCGGATAACCTTCGGAAACACGTGAGGGGCCACTGATAATATTATAGTCTTTGTTTACCAATGAAAGCACCTTGTTATCAATAGTGCTCAGATTAGCACCTAATCCATATCTCCAATCTTCCCCAATCTTGTCGTTCCAAGAAGCGCTGAGTTCAAAACCTCGGTTGCGAATCTCACCCACATTCTGTAATCCGGGAACAGTACCTGCAATCCCCGGAATGGAAGTCAACATATCTTTTGTTGTTTTGTTATAATAAACCGGAGAAAGCTGCAAACGATTATTGAACATGTGCATGTCAAAACCTACTTCCCATGAATAATTACGTTCCCATCCCAAAGTAGGCGAAATCAGTTTGTTAGGGCCTTTACCCGCAATGATATTGTCACCGAATACAGCTGATCCCGAACTAACAATGGTAGCGTATGCCGGATAACTGGAACCGGTATTCTGACTGCCCAACACACCCCAAGAGCCTTTCAACTTCAAGAAGTTAATTACATTCTGATTCTGCATAAACTTCTCTTCGGTCATTACCCAACCGGCACCGAAAGAGTAAAAGTTGTCCCAAGTATTACCTGTCTTATAGAAAACAGATGAGCCGTCCCTACGGAAAGAAGCATTAAATAAATAACGATTCTTGTAGTTATACAATGCTCTGAACAAATAAGACATGGTAAATCTGTCACTTTGAGAACCGCCATTAGTTGCCGTAGATACATCGTCGATGGTAGAGAGCCACCATCTGTCCGGGTCGTCGCCCACCAAAATGCCGTAGCCCGCAAGCTGACTGCGTCCACCACTCAAACTGGAAGACTCATTGTAATTGGTTGTAAGACCGGCAGTCAATGTCAATCCATGATTGCCAAACTGTCCGAGATAAGTCAACACATAGTCAGACTGTGCAGCAAGAGAAGTAGACTTGCTTTGGTTCACACTTTCTCTTTCAGTCAACCGTTCTTTCCCCCCCTCCACATCGGGATTATAAACATAAATCAGCGGAGAATATGAACGTCCCTGACTGGAAGCATAGTCCATAGAGAAAGTTGCTTTGAACGTAAGGTTCTTCAGAATATCTATCTCTCCGAACACATTACCTGCCACACGATAGTTTTCAGACTTGTTGTGAGCACCGCGCAGCTCTGTTTCAATGAGAGGATTCCACACTTGTGCACGCTGGAAGTCGGGCAGCGTATGTATCAGTCCCGATTCAAGGTCATGAGTAGGAGCAATAGGAGCAGCCTTCAAAGCACCATCCACACCCTTTGCATCAGGATACCTGGCACGAACTCCATTAAGCTGAAAACCAAAACGCAGGAAATCGGTTACGCTATATTCACTGTTCAAGTTTACGGTAAACTTATTGAGCTTTTCCGTTTTAATGGAACCTTCTTCCATGACGTAACCCAAACCCAAATAAAACTTGCTCTTATCCGTTGCACCCGTAATACTCACATTGTTATTGGTCAGAAAACCTGTCTGGAATATCTCATCCTGCCAATCAGTATTACCAGTCCATTGAGTATAATCATAAGGGTCGCTTCCTTGAGACATCAACTGCTCGTTGTACAGCATCTTAAACTCTTCGGCATTCGTCACACCTACACGGTCATAAATAACCTTCCAACCCACTGAAGAGTTGATGTTAACCATCGTCTTCCCTATTTTTGCTCTTTTAGTAGTAATGATGATTACACCATTGGCACCACGCACACCGAAAATAGCCAAAGAAGAAGGATCTTTCAAAATTTCCATAGATTCAATATCCACAGTGTTCAGATAATTGATATTGTCCGTAAACAGTCCATCTACCACATAAAGGGGTTTGAAACCGTTAATGGAGTTCGTACCGCGAACACGGATTTCAGGGTCTTGTCCTGCACGGCCCGTATTCACCACCTGTACACCGGCAACCTTACCCTGTATGGATGCCAGTGGATTGGTAGAAGGCTTAGATGCAATCTCATCCGCTTTCACAGTAACGATAGAGCCGGTCAAGTCGCGTTTCTTAGCACTACCATAGCCAACTACAACCACCTCATCAATGAGCTGGCTGTCTTCTTCCATCTTCACATTAATAGTTGAACGCCCATTTACGGCAATCTCCTGCTCACGCATACCTATATAACTAAAAATCAAGGTAGCATTAGATGCCACATCAATAATCTGATATTTACCATTCATATCAGTAATACTACCTTTACTCTCCTGCCCTTTTACACGAACAGAAGCACCGATAACAGTTTCGCCTGTCTTGTCCGTAACGACACCCGAAATCGTAATTTTGTTCTGTGCCATCGAAGTAATGGCAAACAATAACATCACACATGTAATTAGTAGATTTTTCTTCATTTTGTATTGATTTAAAATTCTTTTGCAAACATACCGGAGAAGTTTATGTACGTCAAAAAAAATAAACTACCATAAGAATACCACAGTTCACCGGAGGGGTACATCATTGCTACTACTGCATCACATAAACAACAGATTATAAAGAAGATAGAAGTACAATAAATATTTAGGTAGTATTCATATAATAGAGCAAGAAGATAGAAAAGAAAAGGAGTTCTTATCCTATTCTAAATAACTTTATCCCATTCAAGAACGTCATACCTTTCACTGTTTCAAATCCGACCACAAGATTTCCATAACCGATTGCAATTATACGATAGATTATATATCAAGCAAATACTGCAAAACGTTTGCAGTGAAGATGTAGACAATATGCAGCAACAATGCCATCTCAACGCAGTGGATCGAATGCTGCATATTGCCGCCTCGGGAATCAGTTAGAGTAACTTGAACGCTGCTTTCTTTATGTCCCGGCTACTTCTGCCAATCATCACCTCAAAGCCACCCGGCTCGCATACAAAATCAAGATTGTAGTTGTAGAACTTCAGCAATTCGGGGGTAATCTTGAAAGATACTTTTTTAGATTCTCCGGCTTTCAGGAAAATCTTCTCAAAGCCTTTCAACTCTTTCACCGGACGGGTTACACTTCCCACAAGGTCACGAATATAAAGTTGAACCACTTCTGCACCGTCTCTCTTGCCGGTATTGGTCACAGTCACGGTAGCAGTCAGTTCACCCTTATCCGTCATGCTAGTCTTGTCCAAAGCCACGTCGCTATAAGAGAATGTGGTATAGCTCAAGCCGAAACCGAAGGGATAAAGCGGTTCATTGTCTATGTCTATATAGTTGCTGCGGAATTTCTGGAACCATGCACCGTCGGCAAGAGGGCGGCCCGTATTCTTGTGGTTATAGAACAAAGGAATCTGTCCCACGCTCTTCGGGAAAGTCGTAGTCAGCTTCCCACTCGGATTCACATCACCAAACAGTACATCACCGATGGCAAAACCTGCCTCACTGCCCGCAAACCATACATTCAGAATGGCCGGCACGTTTGCCTGCTCCCAGTTCAGTACCAGCGGACGACCGGTAAACAGCACCAGTACCACAGGTTTTCCCGTTTTCAATAATTCCTGTAACAGTATGCGTTGGGTGTCCGTCATTTCAAGATTCGTGCGGCAACTGCTCTCTCCACTCATTTCCGAAGACTCACCGAGCGCAGCCACAATAACATCCGATTTGGCAGCCACGGCAAGAGCCTCGTCCAGCAACTCCTTGTCCGAACGATTGTCACGGTGTAAAGAACGTCCGAACATAGTGGCACGTTTCTCATATTCGGCATCACTCATCAAATTACAGCCTTTCGCAGTCAGTATTTCGGCTTTACCACCTGCTACCGCCTTCAAACCTTCAGCCAAAGAAGTTGCATTCTTCAATACGGCAGCCACACTCCAAGTACCCGGCATATTACTGCGGCTGTCTGCCAACGGACCTACCACAGCAATAGTGCCTTTTTTGGTCAGCGGAAGCACATTACCCTCGTTCTTCAGCAACACCAAACTCTCCGAAGCAATCTTACGCGCAACGGCACGATGCTCTTTGGTAAAGATTTGCTTCTTAGCACGCTTCACATCACAGTATTTATAAGGATTATCGAACAAGCCCAACTTGTACTTAGCTTCCAAAACACGGCGACAAGCCGCATTAATTGCTTCTTCTGTCACTTTTCCTTCTGTCAATGACTTTTTGAGCGTACCTACAAATGCATCGCTCACCATATCCATATCGACACCAGCATTCAGCGCCAACGCGGCAACAGTCCGCATATCGCCCATGCCATGGTCGGTCATTTCTGTAATTCCGGTATAATCTGTCACTACAAAACCGTCAAACCCCCACTGCTTACGCAGTACATCCGTCATCAACCACTTGTTTCCGGTAGCGGGAATGCCATCGACCTCATTGAAAGAGGCCATCGCACTGCCCACACCGGCATCAACCGCCGCTTGATAGGGCAACATGTATTCATTGAACATGCGCTGATGACTCATATCTACTGTATTATAATCACGTCCCGCCTCACCGGCACCATACAAGGCAAAATGCTTTACACAAGCCATGATTTCATCCTCGCGGCTCATGTCCTTTCCCTGATAACCACGTACCATGGCCTGCGCAATGGCTGCTCCCAGAAACGGGTCTTCACCGTTGCCCTCGGACACACGCCCCCAACGGGCATCACGGCAAATATCCACCATCGGACTGAATGTCCAGCAAATACCGTCGGCACTGGACTCAATGGCCGCAATACGCGCCGATTCTTCAACCGCCTTCATATCCCATGTACACGACAATCCCAAAGGAATGGGAAACACCGTTTCATATCCATGAATAACATCCATACCGAATAAGAGAGGAATACCCAAACGACTTTCTTCAACCGCCTGCTTCTGTACATCACGGATACGTTCCACACCTTTCAGATTGAAAAGCCCGCCCACTTCACCGGCACGAATACGTTTGGCCACATTACTACTTTTAGCCTGACCGGTCGTAATCTTACCGGTAACCGGCAGATTCAACTGACCTATTTTCTCTTCCAGGGTCATCTTCTTCATTAAATCGTCGATGAAACGATTCATATCGACCGGAGATTTCTGCGCATACGCACTAACGGCAGTAAACACCAACAAGACTAAGAATGATTGTAACTTGAAAAATAAATGCTTCATGTCTTTCATGCTTTTAATTTATAGAAATATTATCTTGCTGCAAATAAAAGGAAAGCATGCGACAATCTCCACATCCCGCACTACAATAAAAGTACATCCATCACTAAAAAACAAAAGAGGAAGTACAATACTAGTACTTCACCCATTAATATTTCGCTGTAAAACAGTTATTTAAAATTTATAAGAAAATCTGTCAGACTTTCTTCCGGAAGCAGATTGAATTTCTTGCGCAACCGGTATCTTGCAGCATCAACCCCACGCGTGGAAATGTTGAGCAACTTCGCTATCTCCTTTGTCGGCATATTCAAGCGGAGCAATGCGCAAAAGCGCAAATCTCCTGAAGTCAAATCAGTATATTGAAGTTTCAGATTACGGAAGAAATTCTCGTGTATACGGTCAAAATTAGCTTGAAACATTATCCAGTTCTCTTCATCAGACACTATATTATTGTTGACCAAAGCAAGAAGCTTATCCAAGTTCTTACGGCCATACTGCCCTGACAACTTTTGCCGCTGTATCTCTTCTTTCAAGGAATTCAGAAATTCCTGATGAGCGATATTTGTCATTACCACACTGGACAACTCCTTGCTTTTAAAACGCAAATCGGCCTCAAGCTGCTCCTTTTCCAACTCGATAATCTTCTTCTCCTGCCGTTCAAGCTCTGCCTGATGGACTACACGCTGCTGCTCAATCACACGGTCCTTCTTTTTCTTCACAAAACGATAAACAATATATTGCAGCAAGGCCAGCAGGCACAACCCTATCAGAATATAGCCTCCCACAGCCCAATAAGACAAATACCACGGAGACAAAATCTCAAAAGGCAACTCTACTGATGCCAAAACCCTGTCGGTATCATATATCTCCGCCCGAAAAACATAACTTCCATAAGGAAGACGGGCATACTTTTGCTGCAAATCGCGTCCACCGGATACCCATTGATCGGAATAGCCTTCCAACCGGTACCTCACCTTATAAGTATAATCGTTATAAACAGGATAGCACAATGTAAAACTCACCGTATTAAACTCATGTTCGACCTTGACTCCCGGTTGCACGACCAATGTCTTCCGCTTATCACTGAATTCCTCAGTAACCTGCATCTCTGAAATCCATAAAGAACGTTTGACCTGGGATTTATATAACGAGGAACTATCTGTTTCAATACGGGCAATGGCATTATTCAAGCAAAGATAGGAATGATTATTTCTCTTGTCATAAACCACGCTTCCCCGCTCTTCCACTGCCAGACCGTCAAACAAAAAATATGGAATCCGGAGTTCTATATTGAAAGTATTTATCGCACACTTCACCAAATACACAGTCCTGTCGCCCACAAACCAATAACAATCTCCGTTCGCATGACTCACAGTCTTTATTCCCTTCAATTCCACCAATTGTTCATTCATTGTTTCATAAGGAACAATCGAATCAGTCATATCTTCGTAAGTATAGAAATATTCCCCATTAGAAAAAACTACCCGGCCATTGATTTTGAACAAAGTGAAACTCCCACCTTTCACTTCTCCCAAACTCTCATACTTCCGTACATCCTTTACCTGCTTCATATCCGAATCAATCCGAAAGCGATACAAACCATTCCTCAAATGTTTCGCCCAAATATTCCCTTGATAGTCCACTTCCATATGGCGAATCATGTGGCTGAACCCGCGTAAGGACCGAGTAAAGCAATACTCTCCCGAAGCATTTTCCGTATATAAATTCAAAAGTGCATACGCTCCTTCCAACAAAAAAGATTGCTCCTTCGATTCAATCTTTTCCATACACATTCCTCCCTTTCCGTCAGATGCCAACTTCGATTTCAGCCCTGATATAAGGAAAGTCCCCTTGTTGTGCCCGCAGAAAATCTGTTTTCCCCATTCATCGACGAACCACGCTTGTTCTTCCAAACCCGGAACCAATTCTGCCTTTCCGTCCTTAAGCCAATAGAGTCCTTGATTAGAAGCAATATAAGCTTCATCTTCCCTTACCAGGACATCATATACCATGCCTATTTTACGAAATGGAGGTTCATAATAATAGATTAGAGAATTGTTGTGTATATAGGCAATACCTTCATCCAAAGCTGTCCATATATTGTTGTCATCATCACAATACAACTTCAAAACAGTATTGTTCTGTAGTTTATTGTCCGTATTGATCTTCCAAATCAGCTTCCCTCCTTTATCCAACGCATATATGCCATCGGATATCGTACCAACAACGTAGCAACTGTCCTTAGTCATCACCGCACGATTAATGGTATGCTTCTTGAACACGCCGTCACATTCAGTCTCCCATTTTTCGACCCTCCCATCCCGATAGAGAAAACCTCCCTGATTACGGGTAAGCATTAAAACCGCATCATCATAAGGAAAGCCGGCCAGGACATCACTATCTCCAAATTCCTTTCTGGGAATAAGTTCTTTCATTTCCCTACCGGAAAAGACATAAAGTCCACCGTCTATTCTTTGAGAATAAGAAGTATTTCCTACCTGAAACAAGTTCAGTGGAAGGTTCTTCATCCGAATACCTTCTACCGAATTTCCATCATAAAAAAAGAGAGAGCCGAATGATTGAAATACAATTTCTCCTTGGACGCAAGCAATATCCCAGATTTCGTCATTATGAAATGTAAAATCTTTCACTTCATTTTTCAGCGAGTGATATTCAAGGGTATCATAAGGAGTACGGATAAAATAACCGAACTCTTCGTAAGAGCCTACATAAATTTTTCCATCTTCACTGATATATATAGCACGCACAATTCCTTTTGTCGGTAATTCATACAGCCGCCAAGCACTTCCATCAAATTCCAACAACCCACTGTTATTGCCGAAATACATCACCCCTCTTTCGTCCTGAGCAATGGCCCAATTCTGAATACCGGCATTATAATCCGACACCGAATAGCTCCTCACTATAGGAGAAAAAGGTATGGGTGAAGCTTGTAGCAAACTACTGAAAACCAAAGACAAGAGAAACGTTATTGCAATTCTCATGAGTACTGTTTATAGGTATTTACCAGCAAAGATAAAGCTTTTTGCGTTTTCGTAAAAACAAAATCGCAGATTATCCCCCTTTATAGAAGAGACAACCTGCGACAACATATAACTCATTTTATAAGATTTCAGCTTTCTTCTGTTTTCCCAAAGGAATGGAAATACCCAAGTAAGCATTGACATTCTTCGTATTCTTGCCAAAGAACATATAATCTGTTCCTGCGAAGAAGGAACCCAGCTTCAATGCCAGACCGAAGGTTTTACCGGCTCCTTGAAGTACGGAATAGCTGGCAGCCACATTGAAAGCATTCGTCGGACGGATGCAGGCAGAGAAAGTCAGCTCATTCAAAGTTTTCGGCTTGGCAAAACGACCGGTATACAAGGCACCCACTACCAGCCAATCATTCAGCAAGGCATATTCAGCGCCAAGAACCATTGTAAAAGTCAATCCACGGGTACGGCTCTTCTCAGAAGCCTCCTCCGTCTTGAGCTTCAACATGTCATAGTTAAGAATCTCGCCGCTGTTCACAATATTCATGAACTCCTGCTGCGAGGCCGAGTCAAGAAAATCATAAGTCTGCTCTGCATCGGCTCGCGCTATACTGGTATTCGATTTAGACCATTTGATAAAACCCAAATCAAGAACTGAAGCAGAAAGTGTCAATTTATCCAGTAACTTGTAAGATACTCCCAAATCAACAGCCCCACCATATCCGGCAAAACCGAAACTGCCAAAATCGATTTCATCGATATAATCGCCATTCCCGTTCTCGGGAAGCTCCAACAGCTTTGACGAGTTCTCCAAAGTTGCATCCACTTGAATGGAAGCTTTACTCGTCGCTCCTGAAGAGCCGACAGAAGGAGTTTCCACATGAATCCGGTTGATGTTCAGCTTTAAGTTACCGATACCCAGCAGCATCTTCACCTTACCGCCTACAGCCAGCCGGTCTGTTATGTTCCTTGCAAAGCCAAGGCCGACTTCCGCATAGGAATTTATCTCAAGCTTCTGTCCATTAATGGTTTCGTTAATACCCAAATAGTCAGAAATATTGTCACCAAGCTCCCGGCTGCTCATGTTATTCATAAACTGGAACATGGTTTTCGGTATGGCAGCACCGATATCATTACGTAACCCCATATTGACTGACCAGAAGTTCTTTCCTTTATACCACCCGGCCGACAGAATGTCGGTACTCAAATTCACATTCAAGTTATTGGTAGCATCCAGTCGGTTCATAAAGTCATTGCTCATGAAATAGTCGCTATCATCACTATTCTCAATAATGTCCATAATATCCCTATACCCCAGAGAACCGGAGTTGACGGTAGCATTCAACGAACCTATCACGGGAATATTCAGATAACCATGTCCCGGCATCAAGGCCGGATTGAGTTGCATACGCTGGTTACTTCCTTCCATAAAGTAGGAAGTACGTAGGAACTGGGCTTGTCCGGAAAGAGAGAAGCAAAGCAACAATACCACAGACAGCCACACTTTCAGAGAATTCAATTGTTTCATAACCTTGTCAATATTTTCATTATCACCTGCAAAAATATAAAACAAGTTAACACCCAACAAACAACTTAACCGGATAGTCGTGTATAAAAAGCTGATACAGGGACTATCCGGTATAAATTAAGGAGCAAACAAAAGAATCCTCTTAAGAGCGTCCTTATACTATTTCATCATAAACATGCTCATTTGCCCTCGTAAGCAGTATTCAAAAAAAACGAGGCTGTCTCCTTATCTTTATTGCAAAGACATTGACGTCACTGCCGGAGCACTCAGCATTTCCTTGTATTTTACCGGAGCAGTCAGTATTTTCACAGCCTCTTTCAAGTCATCATCATCTTTCAGCTGCTGGATAATGCTTCCACGCTGGAAATAATAACGCTTGATGATTTCTACCGCAATCATGCTCTTGATGTCCTTGGAGAAATGGTCAAGGTCACGGTCCAGATTATGCGACAGTTTCTTCTCCAGCGCTTCAAACTCTTTCGAGGCATCAGTCAGATAGCCCTCGAATTCGGCCATCTCCTTCAGGTTCCTCAGCATCTTCTCTGTCTGCTGGTCGTATTTGAAGTCCGCCTTTTTCACCATCGCCTTGAATTCCGCATAATCGGCATCTGTAATTTCAAACTTCTCTGCTGAAGGGATAGTAGGATGTTTCAGGCAATAGTCCGTAGCATAATTGAAAATAAGATTGTCATTGACAAGATAGAACAGAATGTTGGGCAGCTTCTCCTGCTTCACCACAATATCCGGAGTCACGCCTCCGCCATCACGCACTTCACGTCCGGCAGCCGTATGAAACACGGTAGTAAGGCTGTCCGGAATACGTCCCACACTGCCATCCTCATTCCGGTGCTTGTAGTCGATAGCCTGCACACAACGGCCGCTGGGAATATAATATTTGGAAGTAGTCAGCTTCATGGTACCACCGTATGGCAACGGACGGGTGGTCTGCACCAATCCCTTACCGAATGTACGGTTACCAATAATGACAGCACGGTCGAGGTCTTGCAAGGAACCCGCAAGGATTTCTGACGAAGAAGCAGTTCCGCCATTGACCAGAACAGCCAAAGGAATTTCCAAATCCAGCGGTTCGCGCAATGTCTTGTAAGTGTTGCTGGCTTGCTTGATTTTGCCTTTTGTCGTCACAAGTGTTTTACCGCGAGGCAAAAAGAAGTTGGCAATCTCTATTGACTCATCCAACAAGCCGCCTCCATTATTCCGCAAGTCAATCACCAAAGAAGTAATGCCCCGCTTCTTCAAGTCCAGAAAAGCCTGCTTGAACTCTTTGGAAGGATTTCCCGAAAATGTACTAAGGTTGATATAGCCTATATTATTATCCAGTACCGTATAATAAGGTATGAACGGCAATTGGATGGAACGGCGCACAATGTCGAAATCCAACGGTTTCTCTGTACCGGGACGTTGCACTTTCAGCTTGAAGCTAGTGCCTACTTGTCCACGAAGCATCTCGCTGACCTCCTGGTTATTCTTTCCGGCAAGGTCTTTTCCGTCAATCTCCATCAAAATATCTCCAGCTTTCAGACCTACATCGGCAGCAGGCATATCCTCGTATGGCTCGGATATCATGGAACGTTTCAGTTTCGGGTTCCAGGTAATCACAGAGCCTATACCACCATAGGAATTCTTCAACATCTGTTCCAGTTCGCTTTGGTCATCTTCCGGATAATACTCCGTGTAGGGGTCGAGCGAGTAGAGCATGGCGTCAATGCCTTCACGGATAGTCTTGTTCGGATCAATCGTATCCACGTAAAACATATCCAACTCTTTCACAATAGAATTGAATATATCCAGATTCTTTGCTATTTGGAAACTGCGGCTATCACCACTCTTAAACCCCCAAAAACAAACGGCTCCCGCTGCAATCAGCAAAGCAACCATCCAGCGTATCTTTAAAATTCTTCTCATAATATGTCTATGTGATAATATGCTAATTAATTAATAAAATTTCTTCCTTGATTTTTTCCCATTGTGCAGCCTGAAGCTCCGTACCCACTACCTGTATCACATCTTTGGAAAGAAGGGAGCCTATCTTGCCACATTTCTCCAGCGAGTAGCCACACGTCAGTCCATACAAGAAACCGGCAGCGAAATAGTCACCCGCTCCTGTGGTGTCCACCACTTTCTCTACCGGAGCTGCTTGTACCTGTACCATCTCTGTCCCTTTACGAATCAGAGAGCCACGGGCACCCACTTTTACAATGGCTATGCTACACATTTTGGCAATGATACCCACAGCTTCCTCCGGTTCTTTACCCGTAAAGGCCTTTGCCTCTTCCTCATTGGCAAAAACAATATCCACATATTTATTGACCAACAGAGAGAAAAATTCATGGTCTCCTTCTACTATATTGTAGCTCGCCATGTCCAGACATACTTGTAAGCCGGCCTCCTTAGCCAGCTCAATGGCGCGGAGAATCATATCATGGTCTTGCACCAGATACCCTTCTATAAACAAGCAAGCATATCCTTTGAACATATCCAGCGAAAGATCTTCTGCCTTCAATGTAGAAGCCGCCCCCAAATAAGTGCCGAAAGTACGTTCCCCATCAGGAGAAATGAAAGTAGAGGCTACACCGGACGGAAGGGTAGTGGAAAGCAATAAATCCGCCTCTGTCCCATGCTTCAGCAGGCTATCTCGGAAAAAGTTACCATAAAAGTCATTGCTCACTTTTCCGATAAATCCCGTACCTGCACCAAGGCATGCCATTGCCCGAATTGCGTTTCCGGCAGAACCTCCGTTAGCCAGGTGCGTCTTCATCCGGCTGAAATACTCACTAATTTTCAGGAACTTATCTTCATCAATCAGCGTCATGCTTCCTTTCGGAAGCTGCATCTCCGTCAAAATATTATCATCCTCAATGATTACCAGCGCATCGACCAAAGCATTGCCCAGCCCAATTATTTTATCCATCTTCGATATTTTTTTTGCAAAGATATTGCATATTTCAAAATATCCTATTACTTTTGCAGCGCATTTGAGAAAAAACAACATTCTTCCTTAGCTCAGTCGGTTAGAGCATCTGACTGTTAATCAGAGGGTCCTTGGTTCAAGTCCAAGAGGAAGAGCGAGAAAAGCTTGAATGTATATTCTTCCTTAGCTCAGTCGGTTAGAGCATCTGACTGTTAATCAGAGGGTCCTTGGTTCAAGTCCAAGAGGAAGAGCAGAAAGGTTCGTCAATCAAGCGAACCTTTTTTGTTTTCTACATCGACCGCACTGAACGAACGGGAATTTTTCAGAAAAATCTTTCATTTTTCATGGAATTAACATACATTTGCAGAATACCCATAGGGAGTTTATCCCAACCTTCTGTCTTTATTTGCAGAACCATGAAGTTTAATTCCAAAATACGACTATGATAAGAACAACCCTATTCTTTTTAATCATCGGATTGACGGTATGTACATTTTGCAAAGCACAAGACATGCCCGTTCTGCCCCAAGAAAAGTTCCGGCACCACGAATTCTCCGTCGGCTATGGCTTCCTGCCCATTACCGATGCCAACAGCATAGCTGAGGAGTGCTTCGCTCCGGCACTGAGTTTCGGAGTCTATACACGCAAAAAGACGAACTACTACGGCGCCCTAAACATCAGCTACATCTATAGATTCAACCGCAAAATAAGTCTGGGAATAACCGGAGGAATAACCGGCAACAAAGGGACAGCCGGCAGCTTTTACGAAGCTTTGGATGAAAACATCAAAGACAACCGAAGGTATCTGTATGTTCTTCCCACCTTCCGGTGGCACTGGTTTACCCGACCCAAATTCTCTCTCTATTCCTTAGCAGGTCTCGGTGCCTACTTCCTCCGGAACAGTTTTGGCGAAGAAGTCTTTCACAAGACAAAATTCGCTTATCAATTCAGCTATCTAGGCATCGAATACGGAAGTCGGTTTGCTTTCTTCACAGAATTCGGAGTAGGATATACCGGGACAGTCGCAGCAGGCGGCCGCTATCGGTTCTGACTCATGAGGCCGCCACCGCCAGTGTCAATACACTGATGCGCACACCTTCCACTTCCTTGAGCGCATCGGCACAAGCCGTAGTGGTGGCACCGGTAGTCAACACGTCATCTATAATCAGCACATGCTTCCCTGCAAAAGCGTCAGCACGACGCAGGCAGAAGATACCATCCACATTCTCCCAACGTTCATAAGAGGATTTACGGGTCTGCGTTTCCGTATGCCTCATACGTGCAACAGAAGCAGTATCCATGGGAATACCGGTGACAACGGAAACGCCGCGGGCTATACATTCGCTCTGATTGTACCCGCGCATTTTCCGCTTACGCGGATGCAGAGGAACAGGGACTATGACATCCACATCACTGAAGAAGCCGATAGCCGACAACTCCGCTGCCATAAACCGCCCCATCACTTCGCCAAGGTCTTTCCTCCCTCCATATTTCAACTGATGGAGAATGCGGCGGAAATCACTCCCTTTATGGTAAAAGAAACAAGATGTGGCATGTTCCAGAGGTATCTTCCCCCAGAACATACGTTCCACCGGATTGTCCTTACGAAGATGATAGTTTGTCCGAGGCATATCCATATTGCACTTCATGCAGATGCCCTCTTCACCCTCTTGCAAGATAGCACCACACACGGCACACTGACGCGGGAAGAAGAGATGGACAAAAGAAAAGAACCAGGTTTTAACTATGTTTTTCATCGTATAGTATTAAAAAAAAACGGCAACAGAGCAAAAACCCTCCACCTATTTACGTATTATTTTCCCGCAGCCTCTTCCGTCTGCCGGTAAATAAGCCGACCACGCTGGCTAACCGTCCATTTCCCATCTTCCAGACGCACATTCTTCGTATCATCATCTTCCACGTTCCAAGCATATCCATCCGAAGGAAGGCCACGGCGTTCCAGAATCTCGTTCGGCATTTCCTCTTCCGAAAAGAACAGTTCCACTTGAGTAGAATCGGGACTAAACACCAGAAACAATATCTTTTCCGTATCATCCACGGCATTCATACGCACTCCTTTTTCCCACAAACGAATACAGTCCTTCCGAACCTCGCTCCAGGTATATCCGGCAGATGCAATACAGCTATGCTTATCCTTATCACTACCGAGGACATGTACCGTATCAGCTTGTTCAGTAACCTCCACCTTCTTTCCACTCTTGCTACCACAAGCCACAAACAGTGCTCCGGCACATAGTAAGCACATAGATATTCCTCTTACATTCATCTTTCAGTCTGTTTATTAATATTCTGACTGACAAAGTTAAGAACAAATCGTCAATTTAAAAAGTTTCTTTTTCATTATCATCATTGCTCCGACAGTATATTCCAAGCCCCTACAAAGGATAGCCCCATAA
Source organism: Bacteroides sp. L10-4 (assembly GCF_013373675.1). Classification (NCBI taxonomy): domain Bacteria; kingdom Pseudomonadati; phylum Bacteroidota; class Bacteroidia; order Bacteroidales; family Bacteroidaceae; genus Bacteroides; species Bacteroides sp. L10-4. The sequence continues at coordinate 31,694 of NZ_JABXJH010000040.1, read as the reverse complement.
AACGAGGAATCTACTTTATGTTATGACTTTATCGCACATTCCACTTGCATAGAGATATATAGCAATCTACTACACTTATCACGTCTGCCACCAGTACGTTGGGACGGAGGTCGAAAAAACTGAGTATTTTTCAGGACTCTTCATACTTCACGTTCCAACATCTTATAATCCCGTCCAGTCCTCCCAACTTGATTTCTCGAGATTGTATTTTTTGCGCAGCTCCCTCATCTGGTTCTGAATATTTCTACGTTCCGAATCATTGTATTGCATAGTACCGGCCTGCATATTTATTAATTGCCCCTCCAAATTTCTATAAGTTCTATCATTTACATTTCGATGATATACATCCGACGGTTTCGAAGTTTTGGGCGTAGAACTATTCACCGTACCTTGCCCTCCTCCATTTTTCAACCGGTTTATTTTATTTAAGCACGCCTCAATCCGTTTGTCTATATTTCTCAATTCAACTCTAAGACCGGCACTTGTCTTTGCATTCCGTTCGGCCGCTCCCGAAACGTAATTTCCTTGCCCTACACGATATTGACCGCGATTTGCTTTCAGGGAAGCACCTGCTTTTCTGACTTGTTTGCTACCGGCTCTTGACACTTCCCTATTATTAATCCTTTGCCTATTCAGTATCCGTTCCCTTTCTACATAAAGCAGCTGCAACTCCCTTTCAGCCGCCGCCAACTCGGAATTATTTGCATAATCTGCTCCCTGATTCCCGTAAGCAGGCACATCTGCTACATAACCGGCAGATTGATTGCCTTCCAACTCCCGTCCTGCAGCTTCCAATACAACACCTAAATCGTTTAGATTACTCCAGAAACGATCCCATTTTTCCCTTTTTTGCTGTTTCTTCAAGAGTATTTCAGGCGACTCCTCTACCACCGCTTCGCTCACATACAATCCTGCACCGGCATTTTGCGACACATTATAAACCTTTTTCTCATTCAATATGCTGGCATGGTCAAAAAAGAAAGTCAGCGGAAGAACCACATCAGCCAGCATAAGAGCATTAAATTTCCGATGCAATCTAAACCTCGTAGGTTCACACCCTTCTTTTACTGCATATACCCATTTGTCACTCCTTTTATACTCTTTAGTCGAAAGTTGCAAAATGCCTTTACCCTTTTCGTCTGTAGTCCCGATACAGACAATATTTTCTTTCGGTTCATAATTCGCCAAAGCCTCCGTTTTTTTGCCATTGACACTCTGTCTACTCTCTTTTTGATTCACCAAATAAAAGTCAGTCCCCGGCTCGCCTTCTATTTCTATATTACGTGATGCCCTATAAGTAAAAGTACCACATGAACTAAAACAAAGAATGATTGTTCCCAAACAAAATGTAGCTACAAACTTATTCATGATAGATGAGTATTTTCTGGCCCCTTCCCCTTTGACCGAACTGTATATATACAAAAGACGCGGGAATCTGTGCTTGTCACCCGTCCCGCGTATATAGGCTCTCGCATTGCCCTTTGTAGTAGAACGAGCAACGCAAGAAGCCCACGTCAATGAGAATATAACGTTCCCCTTGAAGAGTGTATACATCATCATCATGCATATACCCCCAAGGAGATGCGTATAAACACACATCACGAGGACATCTACCGTTGCCTCATCTCCGACTACAAATTTGAACTTGCGAGATTCATATACGCCAAAGACAAGACGTAAGCAAACGTCTTTTCCAAAATATAATCCTTCCTACCTTTCCACTCCATTCTAAAAAGAAGCATCAACGCAAGAATGATATTGCAAATGTATACAATAATTTTCTAAGGAAAAAAAAGTCACACAAAAAAACGGTATCGAAAAAGACGAAAATTATTTCGGAAGCATCCGACCGGGATTGAACGGTAAAAGTCAAGAGGATGCAAAGTCCGTTACGGCTGATGTAGTGTACCGGCAGAAACTGATTTTCGTGCCGGGACAACGGTTGAAGAACATGATGAAGCAATCGGGCATCACACGGTTGGTGACCGGAGCTGAAATCGTGCCCGACGGTGAAGAAAATCCCGGAGGAAACGAAAGCGGAAGCGGAGGTAATGACGGCGACCAAGGTGAAAACCCATTAGGATAAACCGATAAAGTCTTATCAAAGAAACAAATAATTCCACAGAGGAGGCCTCTCATGACAAGCCTCCTCTGTTTGCCTCTTAAAATCCCTACTATTGTTCCAAGCAGAAAGAAATAGACTATATGGTATATCTTATTTGAAGTGATTTGAAATAATCGTTCATATAATATGTATTTTAGATTTTCAACGGTTTGACACAACCATTTGAGGAATAAACATTTAGCGAATTATTTGAGAAGTGGCGGTAACGAGTTGGCAACCGTGCGAATTTCAGCGTTTTGTGGGGTTATGCTGTCAAATAACTCTTTGCAGATACAAAGGTAGCCATTTTTTTTGCTGAATCAAAAAAAATGGCTACCTTTAAACCTTGAGAATCACAACAAAACTATAAAGTAGTTTGTGAGAAATCTAAATCGTAACGGACTCCTCCATCTTTTTCTTTAGAAAAATTGCCGATGCAGATAAGTTCAGGAATGTCAACAGTCCAAAAAGCAACAGAAATTGTGGATTGAGAGGAAACGTCTATTGTTTTCAACAGTTTATCAGCCTCTTTTTTGCATAACAATTTTAATTCCTCAAAACTGTTAGTTGTTTTTCCACATTTAATGGAAAGTTCTTGATTTGAATTATTCATTTTCATTGTTATTGTTTTTATAAGTCTTCGCCATTTGCACGATTGTATTCATTATCGTAGAACATTGTAATATAATATTTCCCATAATAGTCAGATATCATAAACCAAACAGGTCTTTTTGAATAACTTTCCATTACATATTCTATAGAGAGTTTGATAATTTCAGATTGAATTTCTTCAGTTGGATTTTCTAATTGTTCTTCCGTATATTTAGACAATAAGATAGACTGTAATTTTTCTTTAATGGCAACAGTATCTGTTGCTGCTGACTGTTGATAAAAAACAGCTTCATAACGTTTCTTATGAACGGTTATTTCATAGGAGATGTTTTCATCTTCGGGTATTGTGTAATCTTGTAAAGATATATACTTAGGATTATTTGCAAATTGCTCACAAAGCCTATTAAACCTTATTTGAATGGCACGTTCATCAACATTATTGGCATCAGCTACCATAATACGGCAAACTTTATTATTGTTAGTTACGACAAAAACATTAACCTTTGCGCCATTAAATTCTCCAACCAAAGCATCTGTCGTAGGGTCATTCCGATAACCTTTTTCTTTCAGTTTACGTATCATCTCAGTCTTACTTCCATCAATAGGAATTCCAAGAAATTGGGTAACATCTTGTTGCGCATGTACAATTATTGAAAACGTAAGCAACATTGTAATTGATAGTAATTTTTTCATATTACCAAGTTTTTTTGTTCTCCAGTTGCCATGAGAACCTTTATTAAATCACGGAAGCGTGGAACTGCAATGCCACGTCTTTGAATGATGGTCGTAGGAAACCGTTGTGTACAGATGTAGTAATAGCAGCCCACGCTATAGCGTGAGAACCACTATGCTATCCTTGTACACGGTTGAAAATTTCCTACGTTTTCATTCGCACGAGATAAGCATAACGCTTCTTTATTTTCTAATATGTCTTGGAGAGGGGTCTCCCCCAATCCAAACGCAAAAGTAATAAAAAAGCTGCGATAATCACTTATCTTGTAATGGATTTCTTTGCCTGCCTCAATGGAATAGAGGGCTTTTACAGTTTCATTCCCCTGTCTTTCCGTTGCGGTATAACGGGTTGGCGTATGGTCTGCCGCAACCTCTCGAACTGCTCCTTGAACCATTCGCCGATGGGTCGCAAGTCAATCGTAAGGATAAACCTTCCATTGTCAGAGAATACTTTGGCTTTAACGTCTTTTGCCATGAATTTCCGCTTGTGTTCTTCCGAGTACAACTCGCCGTTGTACTCAATGGGTCTACCTGTCAGCAATGTCGCAGTCTGCTCTTTGTTGAAACCTACAGCAAGGCACAATCTTTCAATGTTAATCATGTCCTTGATTTGCGGAAACCATTTCAATGTCTTATTTAACAACACCGTAAGTCGTGAAATCTCACGTTTGAGATTCGTTTCTGTCTGTGCCAGCTCGTTGATATGCTTCTGTTGCATATCCAACAGTTGACGGCTGTGGTCTGCCTGCAAGGTCTGTATCCGGGTTTGCAGGGCTTCGATGGTTTCCTCGTGGTCGGCTACCTCACGGTGTAGGGCGGTGTTCTCCCTCTCCAGCGTCTTGACCTTGTTGCTCCCGAAAATAGAGCCGACACTCTCGGCGATGTTAGCGGCTGCGGTCGTCGCCGCCCCTTTCAGCCGCTCGGTCTGTATCTCCTTTTTCGCCCGTGCAAGTTCCTCACGTGCCGTATCTTTCTGCTCCTGCAACTCCACCACCTCCGCTTTCAGTTCTTCCGTCTGACGCTTTATGTCACGGTAGTACTGTTGCGTGGAAACGTGCCGTGCTTCCGAACCATCAATCCCCCTTTGCAGCCCGTATTTCGCCATCGCTGCGGCATAGCTGTCCTGATAGGATTTCAGTTTCAGACGGCTCATGATGTCATCGGCGCACAGCCTCACGCTGTCGGCTGGTTTCTTGCGGTAGCGTTTCTTAGCCTGCTCCTCCCGCTTCCTGCGCTTGCGTTCCCCCTTGACTATCGGGACGAGCGTGACGTGCATGTGCGGCGTTTTCTCGTCCATGTGCAGGTGAGCCGCCACGATGTTCTCCTTGCCGAACGTGTCGGCGAAGTATCTTAGGTTGTCGGCGCACCACTCGTCCAACCGTCCCTCCCGTTGGATGCGCTCCATGTCTTCGTGCGTTGCCGACACGTTGATGCGGATAGCCCGTACTTGGTTGCTGCCGACTTTGCGTGTCAGTCCGGCTTCTTCCAGCCTCCTTTGGATAGCCGCCGAACGGTCTTTCACCCTGTCGGGATATTCGATGAGCCTGCGGTTAAGATGCGTGCGTGTGGGGTCGGCGTTCTTCGGTATGATGGAACGCTCGATGTGGGCGGTCGTTCCGCTGTCGGAACCGTGCGCCTTTTCCATGTGTAAGACTACAAATCCCATATAAAAATCCTTTCTTTTTTAGCTTGTGAAACAATGATTCTTCGTATCTTCGGGGACGGCAAAAAGCCGTTCCCGATGGGGTGTGCAGAGGGGCTTGCCCCTTGCCTTATTGGGGAATTTTCAGCGTTGCTTGCAATGCGGCTCGGAAAATTCCCTAATAAGCTATGGTATTTTCTGTCTGCAAATACCCGTGCGCCGTCCGTCCCTGCCTGCTTTGCTTACCTGCTTTGCATACATCACAATGTGAACATCATGTCGGCAGTCCGTGAGTATTGCTTCTGTCACAAACTCCCCTTGTTGTTTTTCCCTTTCGTCATCGGTTGCCGGGGCGGTCGGTTCCGTTTGCGGAGGCTCTTTTGCGTGGGGCTGTCAGACGCAAGGTTCATGGGAAGAATACTACCCGAAGCATGAGGGTAGTATTCTTCCCATGACGGCGTAGCCGCTTGACCTTGCTGCCGACATCGAAGCCCCATGTTACCTTTGCCTCTGAAAACGGAAATGACTGCTCCGGTTGCAGCAAATGGGAACTCTCTCTATTATCCCATTTCCCAGCCGGGTTGATGACGGATGAAAATCCGATGATTTGATGAAACGGCATATAAGCATCTGTATATTAGCGACATGTATGCTCATCAACTTCTCATCGGAATACTCGCCAAAAGAGAAACGACATGGTAAGACATACTTTCCGTTCATCGACAAATATCCGTTGATGAGAATTTGATGAACATATATATATCTTATAATCATATATTTACTATATGTATTCATCATTTCATCAGAATAACGGTTTCATTTCCGTACTTGCATTCCATATCGGTAAGCAATTAAGCAATGATGTGTAGGCTTGACGATTTGAACAATTGGTGATTTGGATATTCAACGGTTTCATGACGGCATGACGACATACTTACCGATATGCAGCGTCAGAAAATATTCATCTTTTTCTTTTCGCCGGTACATCCTCTTTAACAAGGCATTGCGCAGCCTCTCCGCACCGCATGAGCCTATACGGAATGCGAGTGCGACAACCATTTCAAAACTGTAAACGTCTAACCCGTAACCGTTCTCCAAATGCAGATAACGCTTCGTGTCGCACTCTTTCAGAACTCCGCCCTTGTAAACGGCTCTGATTCCTGCTCGGACTGTCTGGGCAATTACCCCGAATAGCCCGACAAGTTCCGGCTCGGACATCCACACATTGGCTGTATCGGTCGGCATGATGATATTACCGTGTTCGTCCATCGTGATAATGTTTCTTTCTTCTTTCATCGGTATTCGCTTTAAGGGTTACTAAATGGCACGGCAGATGTTCTTCTCCATGTCCTCCAACTTGTGCGACAAGGCTTCCATGTCCTGACTTATCTTTTGAGCGGTGATTTTGGCGTATATCTGCGTAGTCTTGATGTTCGTGTGCCCCAACAGTCGGCTCACGGTTTCAATGGGTACACCGTTGGATAAAAGCACGGTCGTTGCGTTCGTGTGGCGTGCAACATGATAGGTCAAGCGCACCTTGAAACCGCACTGCCTGCCTATCCCTTTCAGTATCTTGTTGCAGGTGGTATTGCTCGGCATGGGGAAAACATGACCGTCCCGTGTCATTCCCTTGTACTTCTCTATTATCCTTTGTGGAACATCCAACAGACGGATATTGGATTCCGTATTCGTCTTCTTCCGTCGGGTGATAATCCATAGGTTGCCGTCGAAGAAGGTTTGCAGACGGTCGGTGGTGAGGTTCTTTACATCGGAATACGCCAGCCCCGTGAACACCGAAAAGACGAACAAGTCCCGTACAAGCTCATGCTGTCCGTTCTTCATCGGTGCATTTATAAGCGTCTGTATCTCCGCTTGGGTAAGGTAGCCCCTATCCACGCTTTCGGGGGAGTTGATATACCCGGCAAAGGGGTTGAACGGCAATCGCCCGTCGTTCCTCGCTATCGAGATGATGTGTTTCAGCACAATCATGTAGCCCCATACGGTATTGGTGCGGCATTTCTTCTCCGTCCGCAGGAAATACTCGAAGTCGTTGATGAAGGAGAGGTTGAGTTCCTTTAACGGGATGTCTTCACGCTTGTAGGTATGGGGCAAGAACTCCCGGATGTGCTTGCAGACGGTCAGATAACGGGTAAATGTTCCCTTTGCCCTGCTGTGTCCGACTTTCTTTGCAAATTCTGCATTGTGCTGCTCGAACAGCTTTAACAAGGTTTCCTGCTTGACACCGATACCGAGATAGGTGTCTTTCAACTTGGCGGCGGTAACATACCCGTCCGTCTGCATAAGCTCTTGATAGCGGCGGTTCACGTCCACACGGATTTTATCGACGGTACGGTTGATTCGCTGCGCCTCGATGCTCTTGCCCGAAGCACGGCTGTTTTTCACATCCCACAAGCGTGGGGGAACGTCCAGCTTGCAGCTGAACTGTTTAATCTCGCCGTCCACTGTAAGACGGCACATCAGGGGCAGGTTGCCGTTGGGCTTCGCACTGCCTTTCTTCACGTAGAATAAGACTTTGAATGTACTTCGCATAACTCACACTTTTTGGGTTACAAAATTAAGTTACAGTGAGTTACCGACAGATATGCAAACCTGCGCAAATCGAAGAAATAGAAGCCTTTAACTAAAAACTTTCATCCGTTACAGTAGTAATGGGGTGGTAACTGAACTCTTGCCGCTTTTGGCTTCAAAGTGGCTTTTAGTTGCTTCCTTACTACGTAAAAACGAAGTGTAACGAACACTGTTCCAGTGCTATTCGCTACGCTTCGCTCAAATTTGTTATTTCGCTATGTGTTTATTTTAAGTTACGACCAATGGCTAAACGGGGAGCGCTGTTTAAGCATTATCTCGCTTTGTTATCAATTTTCATTTCATTTTTTAATCCGGGTTGGTTACTTTCCAAATTAAAAGAGGAACTATACAATGTCATGTACGGTTCCTCCTAAACGATATATAGAGAAGCTATATTATAGTTTTTCAATCTCTTCTTCAGATAATCCGGTAGCTTGTGAAATAACATCAATAGCTACTCCTAATTTCTTAAGATTGCGAGTGCTTTCTTTTTTCTCTTCAATACGTCCTTCCGCTCTTCCCTCTTCACGTTCAGTGTTGATATTATCACGGAGAATAACAATATTATCCAAGTGACGGTATTAGGCGGCAAGCTCATCCTTGGTCATGCTGTCCTGTTTCAACCTTTCACGGGCCTCCTTAAGACCGGGGGCAGGAGCGGTGGAAGGAGAAAATGTAGCTATTTTATAGCGGAATTTTCCAAGGTGAAGATGTTGTTTAATACTCCACCGATGTATGATCAAGGAATACACTATAAAGGAAGCCGAAGACAAAAACTGGAATGAAGAATGGGATGCGGCACTTCCATTCTTGCCATACTTGCCTCCATGCGCGGAGCCAACCCTGTGACAGCCTGGGCAACTGTGAAGTTCATCATGAAGTAAGAAAAGATTTTATACTGATAATAGGCTATTGTTTTACCTTTGTCTGAAGTGCAGATTGCCCTATTGCTTTCAATAATTTATCCCCATTTTCTACAGGTTTCTTTATTAACTCCGGTAAATTATAAGTATATGTGAATGTATCATAAAATTCAGGATCTTTCTGAGGCAATAAGAAAGGCTTACTGAAATATCCAGTTTCCGGATCAAAACCTGCAAAATACGGACGAGCCCATAAGCCATCTAAACGTTTACTACTGAAAACAAACCAGTTACCTATATAAGACCAAGAATGAAAGCTATCCACATGATCACTATTTACTTCCGCAATGTTTCTCACATCGCCAGTGTTCAGATTGAGCAAATATAAATCACTTTCAGGGTGCCAGATAGAAAAATTACCATAATCAGATTGAGTGAACATCAAGAACTTTCCATCCGGTGATATTTTTGGAAAAGAAACACTCTTATGAAGGGCTGATGCTTCATATACGCACTCCAGTGTATGCAGTTTAGCTTGTTCCTCATCAAAATGTATCCGATATAAATCATATCGGATACTATCCAGCGACATTCCTTGCCGATATCCTTCAGCCCGGCAAAAATAAATCATTTTTCCATCCGGAGTCCATGTAGGAAATGTTTCCATATACTGCTCTCCATAGACTAAAGAATCAGTAAAAGTTTCATGATTCTTCACATCATAAATCATTAAATCGGCAGCCAAATCCGACACCTCTATCGGTTTCTGTCCTGAAGAATGAAAAAATTGTTGTATCTCATTAGCAGAAAAAGCAAGATATCTGCCCGAAGGATGCCAAGAAGGATAAGTAGCACCATTCTTATATTCTCCAGGCTTAGGATCAACTTTCTCTATTTCTCCATTATGACAAATCAAAGTCCCTCCCTGCTTTCCACGTACATGAATCATCATTGTTTCAGCAGAGTTCCGGTTAAAAGTGTGACAATTAACACATTGTTTTCCAAAATTTTTATTCTCCACTATTGAAGTCTGTTCATACGTTGTCAGGTCACGCTGATAAATACCCATTTCATTCCAAAGTTCATATCCGGGATAAAGCAATCGATATGCCAGAAATGAATCTATCGGATGAACAGATATACTATCTTGAATATCAGCATAACGCACCCATTTACCCTGTTGTTTAATCGTTATCCTGAAAAAAATCTTATTTCCAGCAGCTTTTTCCAACAATGCACTCCATTTGCTTTCTGGTATGCGAACTATCGGTTCGGTATCTTGAATAAGGATATCAGCTTTTCCATCCCCATATCCTATTTCTGTCTGAAAGGCCTCCCCTTGCTCCTGTATTTTAAAATTAGGGGGAGCAATATTAACAGGAAAAGTCACATCTATATAATCCGGATAAATTAATGGCAATTTTTCATTCTTACTATCAACCTGATGATATGATGTACACCCCAACAGGAAAATTATGAATGTATAGTAAAGTAGATCTTGTATTTTCATATAATTTCTTATTAATTAGCTATCACTTTATTACCATAAGGACTAATGTAATTCAAATAAAACCAATATGTATTTCCAAATTCTTTTTGCAAAGTTTCTATTTGTTTACTTTCTACAAGTTGATAATATCGCTTGAATCTTTGTTCAGTTTCCGGTTTTATCTTGATTCCTACCTTTGAAAATTCTTCATTCCCCACACCTAATTTATAAATATAAAGAGCCTCTTCATAAACCGGCGGAAGCTCCGTATAAGGAAATGATTTCATCAATTTTAAATTATTAACAAAACGAACCACATGATTACTAAGTAATAAATTACTCATCAGATATTCAAAAGCCATTTTATTAGTACTGTCACACTCACATAAATATTGTAATTCCGGACCAATATTCAAAACATTGGCAAATCTTGCCGGAATATCTACTTTTCCTTCTAATGCGTTTCTCAATCCGGGAACTTTCCCTCCATGCACCAATTTTTCTAATTGTAATGCTTCTTGCCGATAGAAAAGAGACTGCTTTAACTTGTTAATAAACCGTTGTGCCACCAACGGACGGTGATTAACAATATTATATCGCGTCAGATTGATGAGATGAGACGCTGTTTCTCCCCATACCACCATTGATTCAAACTCCCAACGTTGCGCTTCGTTGATATATCCAAGTTGTTCATAAAGAATATGTCCGTATTCACTTTCACGACTGTCACTGTTCCAAGGAAAATATAGCCCTTTAACTCCCTGCTTCTGCGGATAATCCAGTAAATGATAAGAAAGTTTTCCAGTATGATAAAGGGCTAAATGATGAAAATAAGAAATGAGCTGATTATAACGTCCGGTATCTAAATATTTTTTAGTATACTCCAACGCACCATTCCAATCCTTGGCTTTCACCAACTGCTCGGCTTTCAGCATTATACGCTCACTTTTATTGTAATTAGTAAAAAAGTAGTAAAAACCATATCCTGCATATCCCAGTAAAAAAAGGGAAGTTAATAAAACACGTATTTTTTTATTTGATATATCAGGTAAGCCCAAAAGAGGAAATAATTTCCAGTACCACTGAATAAAGAAAAGAAATAAATAAAGCAGCAATAGGCATAATAGACTTCCTGACAATATAGAAAGAGAATGGTCTGCCTCCATCGTATAGAAAAAAAGAGCAAGGGAAGGAATAATGGATAATTGCAACACATCATTCTTTCCGGTTACAATTTTTATGATGCTATTTATAAGCAAATAAACCAATGCCAAAAGTAATGCTAGAATAGCACTTCCTAACATAGGATAATAGAAAAATTGAATAATAAAGTTGGTGATATAATTCAGCCAGCCCTCAGTCTGAACACATTGCACAAAATAAGATTTAGAGAAAAGGAAAAGATGATGTTGCTCATGATAGTAAAGGATGTGCGACAGTGCCCCTTGATAACATATATAATAAAGGACAAATAAAATTCCGAATAAGGTATAAACGAGCCGTTTCATATTTATATAAAGTAAGTGAGGACATTCCCACTATAGCCAATGTCCTCACTTAATTATCGCTTGCAAATATATTTAATATCCCGGATTCTGAGTCAATTTAGCATTCAAATCTATTTCAGTCTGAGGAACAGGCAACAGATAGTTGTGATCTTCATAATGGCTACCTGACAATTGCACGTTCTCACCTTCATAAAGAATATAATCCACGATGACCTCTTTGCCGTCTTCATTAACCTCTTTTACCGGTTTCATCTTCAATCCCAAGAACGGTGCATTCAACACCTCTTTGGCAATACCCCAACGACGAATGTCCCACATACGTTTTCCACCTTCCATTGCAAATTCCACACGCCATTCATTTTGAATACGTTTGCGAAGTTCATCTTGAGTTGCGCAATAGGTCGGTTTCGTAGCATCGGAATTTTGCAAACCGGGCATACCTACACGCCTACGAATCTGATTGACTGCATCAAAAGCGTCCGCACTCAACGGATGAAGTTCGTTCATCGCTTCGGCATATGTCAGCAAGACTTCGGCATAACGAATAATCACCCAGTCTTTACCCATATTCCAACCTGTACTCTGAGGGTCGATACTCGGGTCTAACCACTTCTGACCATAATATCCGGTAGCAGTAGCATCACCGTGTTGTTCGATACCGGTATTTCCGCTCGATTTCAACGGTTTGACTTTGATGGTTACACCATACATTTCTTCACCATCGTGCAAAACGTTGACTTCCAAACGCGGGTCACGATTCTTGAACGGGTCTTTTTCATCGTAAATTGCAGATTTGCTAATGGGAGCACCATCTTTGTCTTCAAAGGCGTCGACTAAGCTCTGAGTGGGGTTCATACCTCCCCAACCCTTTGTGGGGAAACACTCCCAACCAATCAAGTAGTGGGTTTTATCAGGATAATCGAATTGCACATACAAAATGTTCTCGGCACATCCGTCAGTCTTTTCCCAAAACAATTCTTGATACTTACCGGTATTCTCCGCATCATAAAGTTCATATTCACCCAAATCAATCACAGCTTTCGAAGCATCTGCCGCCGTTTGCCAATTACCATAATACAAAGCAGCTCTCGCTTTCATCGCCAACGCAGCTCCTTTAGTTACACGAGGTGTGTTTGCAGCATCCCATTCTACAGGCAAATACTCTATTGCCTTGTCAAAATCCGCCATAACTTTGCTATACACTTCATCGCGCGATGTACGGGTGATATCTTCTACATCCGACAAATTGAGAGGCCTGTCGATATAAGGAACATCACCATATGAACGAATCAAATCAAAATACAGATATGCACGAAAGAAATAGGCCTGCCCTTCAATTTTTTTACGCGCTTCATCTCCCATCTCAATCTCCTTTGTTTTTTCCAACACCAAGTTGCACTGGCGAATAGCAGTATAGCTACCTGACCAGCTTTGGTCTATTGGGTCGTAAACACCTTTGGACATATTTCCGGCAGCCCATTTAATGCCCATCACCGCATTGTCCGAATTGATATCCAAATCCTGATCCCAAGTAGGAAGGCAGCCATAAATATCGGTTACGGCCATCATTGCGTCGTCTTCTGTTTTCCAGAAACTCTTATCAGACAATTCATCCAATGGATAACGGTCTAAAAAGTCGCTACACGAAGAAGCGAATCCCGTAAATAACAAAGCAATTACTATATGTAAAATATTTCTCTTCATGTGATTTATGCTATTTTATATTAATATTAGAATGAAAGTTTTACCCCGAGAGACAATTTCTTGACATTTCCATAAGACCATCCACGTTCATTTCCCTCTTCCGGATCGATGCCACCGTCAAGTCCTGTGAAGGTAAGAAGGTTTTCACCAGTCAGGAAGAATTTCGCACTGGAAATTCCTGCGCGGGATAACCAAGACTGAGGCAATGTATAACCGATAGTCAGGTTCTTCAGACGAACGTATGATGCATCTTGAATCCAGAAAGAAGAGGTCACAAAGTTAGTTTGACTGGAACGTGTCACACGAGGATAAGAAGCATTATGATGCTCTGGTGTCCAACGGTCCAAGTGTCTCTTCAATGCAGTCGCACCATTATAGAATGCATAAGCAGCCTCAGCTGTATAGTATCCATCTACATCGAATGCTCCTTGAAACAAAGCAGAAAGATCGAAGTTTTTATAACCTACACTCAAATTCAATCCTCCCGTCCAGCTAGGGAAGTTTTTACCAATTACAGTCCGGTCTTTTTCTGTGATTTTGCCGTCACCATCCAAGTCTTTATACTTAATGTCGCCTAACTTTTCCTGACCAACAGCCAAACGTTTCGGACATTCGGCAAGATCTTTTTCTGTGTTAAAATAGCCATCAGCCACATAACCGTAATAAGAACCTATAGGATATCCTTCCAAATTCCAAACTTTACTATTACTTGTAGGACCATCTGTGTCTGCCATATCTGTTATCTCATTTTTCACATAAGAGACATTAAGAGACACCGAATAATTCCAATCCTTATTAATCTGCTTGCTGTGGTTGATTAAGAAATCGAAACCAGTATTTTGAACACTACCTATATTCTGTGCCGGAGCAGGCATACCAATTACTCCCTGAATAGGAAGATACAACAACATATCGTTCGTTTTCTTCTTATATACGGACAATTCAAAATTAATCAGATTATTCAGGAAACCAGCTTCCAAACCTAATTCATAGTTGGTCACTGTAGCCCATTTCAGTTGATCGTTCACATAACGAGCTTCATATATTGCCGAATACAATGTGTTATTAAACAGATATTTTGTAGCATTGTCCGAGATATTGTATGTATATGTCGGCACTGCCGGATAGATATCGTCGGATTTCAATTCCTCGTTACCGGTTTTACCATAACCCAAGCGCAACTTCAAGTTGCTCAACCATGCAACGTTATCTTTAATGAAAGCCTCTTCCGAAATACGCCATCCCGCCGAGAAAGCCGGGAATACGCCCCAACGGTTATTCTTCGGGAAACGTGAGGAAGCATCACTACGCAAGTTTGCCTCAAACAGATATTTGCCTGCATAATCATATTGAACACGTCCGAAGTAGGACAAACGTGCCATTTCATATCCTCCGTCTTTATTCTTTTGTGAAGCTTGGTCCAATGTGTTCAAAGATTCTGTCAATTCATTGCTACCACCACCCTGACGACTTGCTTCCGTATATTTATAGATGTGTTCGTAAGATTCGAGTCCGGCCAGTGCTCCTACATTGTGTTTTCCGAAATTCTTATTGAAATTAATCAAAACCTGTCCGGTGTAGTAATTGTTGTTGTAGTATTTATCATATCCTTCACGTAGACCGGAATCAAAAGCATTACTGCCATCACCGTAAGTAAAATGTTTCTTAAATCCATCTTGATTGCTGGTATAATTGCGCACGGAATATACACCTTTCACGCTCAATTCGGGCAAAATCTGTACGGTTGCATAACCGGTAAGGTTTATCTCTTGTGACGTATTACGTGTAAAACCTGATTTGTCTCCTTGAATAGCGACCGGATTGTCGACACCGGAATAAGCATAAGAACCGTCTTCGTTATACACCTTATTGGTCGGTTTTTCACGAGTCACCCCTTGGAAAACAGAAACAAATCCATTCCATGCATCCTTGGCAACTCCTCTGTATCCGGAAGCATTGACACCTACTTTGATATATTTATTGATTTCCGAATTCAAATTCATACGGGCATTGAATCGGGAATAATCATTGTCGGCTGTCAAACCATCTTGATAAATATAGCCTAAAGAAGCATTGTAGGTTGTTTTGTCAGTTCCCCCGTTTATAGAGATATTGTGCATGGTTTCGATGGCACTACTTTTAATTGCTTCTTTATACCAATCGGTGCTTGACAACGCTCCCGTGCGATACCCCTCAATCTCTTCCGGAGAGAACATCACCGTAGCGTTGGGATTTTCATTTAAAGTCGCTTCATTATACAAAACAGCATACTCGTATGCATTCACCAAGTCACGTTTTGCTACTGGCGATGACCAAGACACATTGCCCGAATAATTTACACGTGTTTTCTCTCCTTTCTGCCCCTGCTTGGTAGTAATCAAAATGACACCATTGGCAGCCTGCACACCATAAATGGCAGCAGAAGCCGCATCTTTCAAGACCGTGAACGATTCGATATCATTCGGGTCAATCGTATTCATGCTGCCCGGCACTCCATCTACGATAACCAACGGGCTTGCAGCATTGATAGAGTTCTTACCGCGAATGGTTATAGATGCAGCCTGACCACCCGGCGCACCAGAAGTCTGAATGGCAGTTACACCAGGCATTTGCCCTGCTATGGCAGCAGAAACACTAGATACTGGACGAGTTTCCAGTGCCTTTGCATTTACTGTAGCAACAGCCCCCGTTAAGTTAGCTTTCTTTTGGACACCATACCCTACCACAACTACCTCTTCCAAAGCTTGACTGTCTTCCTTTAAGGTAATATTTATCAACTGCCCATCAAATCTAACTTCTTGAGTTACATATCCCACATACGAAATAACAAGAGTACTTCCTTTAGACACTCCATTCAAAATAAAATCACCATCAATACCAGTGATTGTACCATTAGTCGTTCCTTTCACTACTACAGATGCCCCGATTATAGTTTCACCCATGGCATCTTTAACAATTCCTTTACAGGTTTCAGTCTGCTGTTCAATAGCTTTGCTTGCTGCTGCAGGAAACGAAACAGCATTCATACTACCTGTAAATGCTGTCATTAAGAATAGCAACATACTGACTGACTTGACTTTTTTCAACATAAAGTATTAATTTAAAATTAATAAATAATTTATCAAGAATATAGTTCTCATGCAAATCAACTATATAAATAAACGGCGCAAATTTATAATATTTTTTAAAAAAACGACAATCGATTTAAAAAATATATTCTTTCTCCTTCCAATTTTAACAATTAAGCAGTAAACACATCAAGAAACTGCTTAAAGTTTGCCAAAACATTTTTGATACCTATTTGATATATTTCCGATTTTTATTATTACTTTTACATCAAGACGAGTGACATTAACAGCAACGCACAGCAGAACGTAGAAATAAACATTGTTGCCAATTCATTACCTCTATATTTACCCTTTCTTTTAAACCTATTATAAATAGGGATATTCAGTAAATGTCCCTACTTATTACAAATCCACCTTTCGTCCTTCCGCAATAGATAACTTCGACCACGGAGTGACGGATGTCCACAGCGCCAAGTCACTGAGCGTTGCCGGAAAAGAAATTTCATCCTTCAAATCAGCCTCCAAGGCCTTCAGCATGATATAATCCATGCCTTGGTGATGTGTGTCCACTTTCAGGGCATCACTTCCCCACTGCTGCCAATAGATATGCTCATAACGGTCCACGTATGCACCGTCCGCCTCCCAGGTTTCGTCCGGGCTGAGTCCTTCGATATAAATCATCCTCCGGTCTCCCTGCCAGATGCCTTTTGTTCCCTGCACTTCGAAGTCGAGGCTACGCGGACGCGGCAGGGTGGTGTCGTGCGTCAGAGAAATGAGAATACCGTTTTCCGTTTCCAGTTGGGTGACGACGACATCGCCCAGCCGTACCTTCACATCCGTGTTTCCTCCCAAATCCTTTATATACTGATAAATTCCTGCCGGTTTGGAAGCAAACGAAGTCAGGCTCTTTACCCGGTCTTTCCGGTTGATGCCCGCCATCATGCAGAGGGGGGCCAGGCCGTGCGTAGGATAAAGGTCGCCATTCTCCTCCTGATAGAACTTGCTCCGCCAAACACTTTCCGTCTTCTCCCGATTGCCGATGTTTCCGGCATCGTCCAGTAGCAGACGGCGCAAATCGTGCCGATAGCCGCCACGCATATATACAATCTCGCCCAACAAACCGGCAGCCACCATGTTGCAGACAGAGAGATTTTCGCGCATGAAAAGCGTATTCTCCAAAGGATAAACCCGACAACCGCGCCGGTGTGCCAGCTCTATCAAAGGCCGGTACTCGTCTATATAAAGTCCTCCTTTTATCTCCAAGGCCACATGGCATCCCCTCTCCACACAGCACAAGGCATGCCGCACGTGGCACTGCCAGGGAGAGGCGACAAACACCAGCTCGGGCGCATGTTCGGCAAGCATGTTCAAATAGTCATCCTCGCCATGATTGTAGCAACCGATGCCCGGAAAGCCGGAATCATCGAGTCCCGGATCGGCAAGCGCCACCACCTTGAATGCAGGCAGATGCTGCAACAAACGAAGCAACTGCCTGCCCCGATAACCTACACCAATAAAAGCAACTTTCATCATAACCTGTTCTTTCAACTCTTCACTCTTCTCTTCCAAACTTAATCATAAAACTCTTCGGGCTATCCATGCACAAGCCTCCGCATCTGCCAATGCGTGATGGTGCTGCTCCAGTTGGTAGCCACAACAAGCTGCCACTGTATGCAACTGATGATTGGGCAATCCCTTCAGAACACGGCGTGATGCCTGCAAAGTACAATGAAACTCATAATCCGGATAATCCATGCAGTAGGTACGGAACACAGCCTTCAGACAGCTTTCATCAAAGACCTTGTTGTGCGCAACCAACGGCAAGCCTTCAATACGTGGAGCTATCTCCTGCCACACAACAGGAAAAATAGGAGCATTCCGGGTATCCGACAACGTCAGACCATGCACGCGGGTATTCCAATAAGTGTAATACTCCGGTTCGGGACGGATAAGGCTATAATAATGGTCCGCAATTTCTCCATCACGTACGATAACCACCCCCACACTACAAACGCTGGTACGTTGTTCATTGGCCGTTTCAAAATCAATGGCTGCAAAATCTTTCATCTTATAGCTATAGAGTTTAATGGTTCCCAAAGATAAGAATAAAATTCGTTCAAGAAACACAGTAAGTAAATAAACATATCACTAGTGCTAATTACCAATGTCTTACATTTACCGGACATTCACCTTGTTCGGTAAATGCCTTTTCCTTATAATGTAACAGTCGTTACCCGATAATGTAACAGCCGTTACCTGATAATGTAAACACCTTTACCATCTATTGTAAACGAAGCCTTAATATGAAAAAAGAATCCGGTTCTTTTCATACTCCCCCCGGTTTACACTATCTTTGTCCCCGGACAAAGGCTAAAATATCATGGAACATCCACTTTCTCAATTCAAATATTGTCCGAAATGCGGTTCAGCCCATTTCGAAGTCCATAACGAAAAGTCGAAGCAATGCGCCGACTGCGGTTTCGTCTACTACTTCAACCCCTCTTCCGCCACCGTCGCCCTGATTCTGAACCGGCAGAACGAATTGCTGGTGTGCCGCCGCGCCAAAGAACCCGCAAAAGGGACACTGGACCTTCCCGGAGGCTTCATTGATATGGCAGAGACCGGCGAGGAAGGTGTTGCCCGCGAAGTGAAGGAAGAAACCGGCATGAGGGTTACAAAAGCCGAATACCTCTTCTCCCTGCCCAACATTTATATCTATTCGGGCTTCCCCGTACACACACTGGATATGTTTTTCCGTTGTACGGTGGAAGACGCCTCACACTTCAGGGCGATGGACGATGCGGCATCCCTCTTCTTCCTTCCCCTGAAAGACATCCGTACGGAAGACTTTGGACTCAACTCCATCCGCAAAGGACTGGAGATCTTTCTGGAAGATATGCGCAAGAACAAAAGCGAATGATTATCCGTTCTTATTATGGTATATATCCTAAAAAAGCCAAACAAGTGTAACATTTTCGGGTTAAAACCCGTATTTTTGTAAAACACCTATTCTAACAAAAGAAAATGAAACATAAAATCTCCCGAATATTGTGCACAGCACTCTGTTGCACACCTTTACTCGCCTCAGCACAAACAAGCGAGAAGAGTACTTCTCCCAAGCGACTCTACAAGGAAGGACAAACGTTATTCCAGCAAAAGGCCTATGCTGCCGCCATCTCTCCGTTGCAAGCCTATGTACGCCAGATGAATGCAGACGGCAAGCCTCTGCCTGATACCGGCGAGCGGCAAGAAGCGGAATACATGCTGGTATGCGCCGCATACGAACTCAGAGCCCCCCAAAGCATAGACCTGCTCCGTGCCTTCATGGACGAATATCCCGATACTCCCCATGCCAACCGCATCTATGCATTGATTGCCTCCGCCTACTTCTTCGAAGGCAATCATGACGATGCCCTTGCCATGTTCAACTCCACCCGCCTCGACCTGCTGGGTTCCGAAGAGCGGGATGACATGACCTACCGCCTTGCCACCTGCTATCTGAAAACCGGTAATGTAAAGGAGGCGGCAATCTGGTTCGAGACTCTGCGCAGCACCAGCCGTAAGTATGCAGCGGACTGCGCTTACTACATCTCTTATATCCGATATACCCAAGGACGGTATGACGAAGCGCTCGGCGGCTTCCTGCCTTTGCAAGACAATGCCAAGTACAAGGATTTGGTTCCCTATTACATTGCCGAAATCTATTTGCTGAAGAAACAATATGACAAGGCTGAAATCGTGGCGCAGAATGCGCTGTCAGCCCATCCCGACGGCCTGAGCTACACGCATGCGGCAGAGCTGAACCGTATCCTCGGTACAGCCGAATACCATTTCGGGAAGTACCACGAAGCCGTGAAATCCTTCGAACAACATATAAAGCACAATGCCGAATCTTCCACTCATAGAAGGGATGCCCTTTACATGCTGGGAATGTCCTATTATCAATGTGGCGTGTATTCGCAAGTCCCCTCCGTCCTCGGCAAAGTGACTACCGAGAACGACGCCCTTTCGCAAAACGCATACCTGCACATGGGACTGGCCTATCTGCAACTGGCCGACAAGCCCAAAGCGCGTATGACCTTCGAGCAGGCCGCCGCTTCCAACGCTGATATGAAAATCAAGGAACAAGCTGCCTATAACTACGCCTTGTGCATTCACGAGACCTCCTATTCCGCTTTCGGCGAATCGGTGACCGTCTTTGAGAAATTCCTGAACGAGTTCCCGAACTCTCCATATGCCGAGAAAGTCAGCAACTACCTGGTGGAAGTGTACATGAACACACGCAGCTACGATGCTGCCCTCAAGTCCATCGGCCGTATCTCCCACCCCAGCAAGGCCATCCTGGAAGCCAAACAAAAGATTCTGTTCCACCTCGGAACCCAGTCTTTTGCCAACACACAATTCGAGCAGGCCATCGGACACTTCAACCAAAGCGTCGCGTTGGGACAATACAACCTCCAGACCAAAGCAGACGCCCTCTACTGGCTTGGCGAGTCTTATTACCGCCTGAACCGAATGAGAGAAGCCGCCCGCAATTTCAACGAATATCTGTCGCTCACCCGGCAGAGGGATACGGAAATGTTCGCCCTTGCCTATTACAATCTTGGTTACATCGCTTTCCACCAGAAAGACTACGCGGCGGCAGAGAACCGTTTCCGCAACTTCGTCCAATTGGAGAAAGGCGAAAACCCGACCGCACTGGCCGATGCCTACAACCGCATCGGAGACTGCAACCTGCACGCCCGCCGCTTCGAGGAGGCCAAGCAATGCTATGCCAAAGCCGAGAACCTGAACACTCCCGCCGGAGACTATGCCGTCTATCAATTAGCGCTGGTATATGGCATGCAGAAAAACCATACGGAAAAGGTGAACATGCTGAACCGACTTGCAGCCAAATACTCCAACTCGCCCTACGCCATCAACGCCCTCTACGAGAAGGGACGTTCCTACGTACAGAGCAACAACAGCGGCCAGGCCATCGCCACCTTCCGCGAACTGCTTGCCAAATATCCTGAAAGCCCTGTCAGCCGTAAAGCCGCTGCCGAAATCGGCCTGCTTTACTATCAGAACGATGACTATGACCGTGCCATAGAAGCCTACAAGCATGTGGTCACCCAATACCCCGGAAGTGAGGAAGCCCGCCTTGCCATGCGCGACTTGAAGTCCATCTACGTAGATGCCAACCGCGTGGACGAGTTTGCCGCCCTCGCCGCCCAGATGCCGGGCGAAATCCGCTTCGAGCCCAGCGAACAAGACTCACTGACTTACATCGCTGCCGAAAAGACATACATGAAAGGTGAGCCTGCACCTGCCAAAGACAGCTTTACCCGCTATCTGCAAAGTTTCCCGGAAGGCGCTTTCAGCCTGAATGCCCACTACTATCTGTGTGTCATAGGCAAAGAGCAGAAGGATGACGAGGCGGTATTGGAACATGCCGGAAAACTGCTGGAATACCCCGACAACCCATACTCTGAAGAGGCTTTGCTGATGCATGGAGAAATCTTGTTCAACCGCCAACAGTACGACCAGGCATTGGCCGACTACAAGAAATTGCAGGCCAAAGCCACCACGGCAGAGCGCCGCCAGCTTGGCGCTATCGGTGTACTGCGCTGTGGAGCACTGATGCACGATGACGCGGAAGTAATCAACGCCGCCACAGACCTGCTTGCCGAAGCCAAGTTGTCTCCGGAACTTCGTAGCGAAGCTCTGTACTACCGTGCCAAGGCATACCTGAACCAGAAAGCCGACAAGAAAGCGATGGACGACCTGCAATTGCTGGCAAAAGACACCCGTACCCTTTATGGAGCCGAAGCCAAATACCTGGTGGCGCTGCAATGGTACAACGCCGGCAACTATGCTTCGGCTGAAAAGGAAATCCTTAACTTCATTGACCAGAGCACACCGCATGCCTACTGGCTGGCACGCAGTTTCATCCTTCTGTCGGATGTATATGTAGCCATGAACAAGGAGCTCGATGCACGCCAATACCTATTGAGCTTGCAGCAGAACTACCAAGCTGACGACGATATACAAGGGATGATTAACGAAAGACTGGAAAAATTGAAGTAAGCCCTTTAAGGAATAAAAACAACATAGAAAGCGTGAAAGATATGAAAAAGATAACATACATCCTTGCAGGAGTCACCCTCGCGGTGCTCTCTCTGGAAGCACAAGCCCAGACACAACCTCAAGACACCACCATGAACCGTACGGTAATCGTGGAACAAGAATATAACCCGGACATCATGGATGCCTCCAAAGTAAACGTGCTCCCCAAAGTAGAACCTCCTACCGTCAGCAAGAAGGCGGTGGAATATGACGCCACCCTGATGCCGGCAACCCAAATCCCCGCAGGCATCATGCAAGCCTATACCGGGAAAGAGACGCAGACGAAAGCACAGCCCGGCTATGCACGTCTGGGATATGGGAACTACGGCAACCTCGATATACGCGCCAACTATCTGTTCTCCTTGTCTCCCAAAGACCGCCTCAACCTGACATTCGGCATGGATGGCATGGATGGCAAACTGGACTTGCCGAGCAACGGCGGGAAGTGGAACTCCTTCTACTATCGCACCCATGCCGGCATGGATTACGTACACGCCTTCAACAAAGTCGATATGAACATTACCGGGAAGTTCAACCAAAGCAACTTCAACTCCCTGCCCGGTTCTATCGCCGGCAAGCAGAAATTTGTTTCGGGCGACGTACATCTTGGGGTAAGCTCCACGAGTGAGGATATGCCTCTCCGATTCCGTGCCGAAACCAATTTGCTGCTCTACCAACGGCAACACGACCTCATGGTAAGCAACATCAAAGAAAACATCGTGCGTACGAAAGCCGATGTCACCGGCTCCATCTCCGATGAACAGACCATCGGTGTGGCGTTTGCCATGAACAACATATTCTACGGCGACGAACGGTTCGAAAGCCACACCAGTGCAGACTTCAACCCCTATTATCTTTTTCAGAATGACGACTGGAGAATACACCTCGGCGCACACGTCGACCTGGCTTTCGGTTTCGGCAAGCAGTTCCGCGCCGCACCCGACGTAGACATACAATACATCTTCTCGGACAGCTACATCCTTTATGCACAAGGCAAGGGAGGACGGCTGCAGAACGACTTCCGCCGTCTGGAAACCATCACGCCTTATGGAATAACCAACCAACAGCCGGATGACACCTACGAACAACTCAACGCTGCCATCGGCTTCAAGGCAAGCCCCGTCAGCGGATTGTGGTTCAACCTCTATGGCGGGTATCAGGATTTGAAAAACGATTTGATTGATACTCCGACTGTCAAGTCCGACGGGATAAGCAATGTTTACCTCACAGAAGATACCAAGAACCTCTACGCCGGAGCCGACCTGAGCTACAACTACAAGGATGTTTTCTATCTCGCCGCCAATGCCGTCTATCGCCATTGGACAACGGACTCAGACGGTTCTGATGTCGTAGTAAGCTTCAAACCGGCCGTAGAAGGCAATCTCAATCTCAAGGTACGCCCCATCTCCCCACTGCTTGTCGGCATCGGCTATCAGCACATCTCACGCCAGGGCGTGGAGGGCAACAAGGCGGACCCCGTCAGCAATCTCTATCTGAACGGCAGCTACGAACTCTTCAAAGGTATCTCCGTGTATGCGCGCGTGAACAACTTGCTGAACAAAGATTACCAGTACTACTGGGGATACCCTTCAGAAGGTCTTAGTTTCTTAGGCGGAGTAAGCTTCCTCTTTTAATAGGGGCAGCACAAGCCGGAGCTCTAAATTGAACAAAAAAGGTCATTTTTGCTAAATTCTCCTTATATTATAAGGTGGGAAGAATCTTTTTTTCCTACTTTTGCGGGCGAATTCAGTGGCGGGAGTCACTAAAAAACAGAAATTTATGCAGAAAAACCTTGTCATAGTCGAGTCTCCGGCGAAAGCAAAAACCATCGAGAAATTCCTTGGAAAAGATTTCAAAGTCCTTTCCAGCTACGGCCATATACGTGATTTGAAGAAAAAAGAATTCAGTATTGACGTAGACAAAGACTTCAAACCGCATTACGAGATACCGGCAGATAAAAAGAAAATCGTAACCCAACTGAAAGAAGAAGCCGAGCAGGCGGAAACCGTATGGCTGGCTTCCGATGAAGACCGCGAAGGGGAAGCCATCGCATGGCACTTGTACGAAGTGCTGAAACTGAAACCGGAACGCACCAAACGCATCGTCTTCCATGAAATCACCAAAGGCGCCATCCTGAAAGCGATAGAAAATCCCCGCGACATTGACATCAATCTGGTCGATGCCCAGCAGGCCCGACGCATCCTGGACCGTATCGTAGGTTTTGAACTTTCACCCGTGTTGTGGAAGAAAGTGAAACCCGCCCTTTCTGCAGGCCGTGTACAGTCCGTAGCCGTCCGCCTCATCGTGGAGCGCGAACGCGAGATACACGCATTCCGGAGTGAAGCATCCTACCGTGTTACCGCCGTATTCCTCGTTCCGGACACCGACGGCAAAACGGTGGAAATGAAAGCCGAACTGGCACACCGCCTCAAGACAAAGGCAGAAGCCCGAAAATTGCTGGAAAGCTGCAAATCGGCC
Organism: Bacteroides sp. L10-4; assembly: GCF_013373675.1. Classification (NCBI taxonomy): domain Bacteria; kingdom Pseudomonadati; phylum Bacteroidota; class Bacteroidia; order Bacteroidales; family Bacteroidaceae; genus Bacteroides; species Bacteroides sp. L10-4. The sequence continues at coordinate 6,797 of NZ_JABXJH010000040.1, read as the reverse complement.
ACATTTACCATCAACGACATCACCACCCGTCCGCTGAAGAAAGGTCCTGCCGCCCCCTTCACCACCTCTACCTTGCAGCAGGAGGCTGCCCGCAAACTGGGATTCACCGTGGCACAAACCATGATGGTGGCGCAACGTCTGTACGAATCGGGATTGATAACCTATATGCGTACCGACTCCGTCAACCTTTCCGAGCTTGCCGTCAACGCCAGCCGTGAAACCATCTCCAACCTGATGGGCGAACGTTATGTACACAACCGCCACTTCGCCACCAAGACTAAAGGAGCACAAGAAGCGCACGAGGCCATCCGTCCCACCTACATGGAAAATGCCAAGATAGAAGGTACCCCACAAGAAAGAAAGTTGTACGACCTCATCTGGAAACGTACCATCGCCTCGCAGATGGCAGACGCCGAAGTGGAAAAAACAACCGTAACCATCGGCATCAGCAACGAGCCGGAAACTTTCACTGCAACCGGAGAAGTGGTAAAATTCGACGGTTTCCTGCGCGTCTACCGCGAATCGTACGATGATGATGTAGAAACCCAGGAAGATGAAGTACGCCTACTGCCCCCTCTGAAAAAAGGACAGAAGCTCGAACATGAAGGTATCACCGCTACCGAACGTTTCACCCAACACCCTCCCCGCTACACGGAAGCAAGCCTTGTGCGCAAATTGGAGGAACTGGGTATCGGACGTCCGTCTACCTACGCTCCGACCATTTCCACCATCCAGCAGCGCGAATATGTAATAAAAGGAGAGAAAACGGGCGAAGAACGCATCTACAATGTGCTCAACCTGCAAGGCAATGAAATAACGGACAACAACTATACGGAAATCACCGGAGCCGAAAAGTCAAAACTGATGCCGACTGACACGGGTATCGTGGTCAATGACTTCCTGATAGAGTACTTCCCTGACATCCTTGACTACAACTTCACAGCGAGCGTCGAAAAGCAATTCGACGAAATAGCCGAAGGCGACAAGCAATGGACCGCCATTCTGAAAACATTCTATAAGAAATTCCATCCTTCAGTAGAAAACACGCTTGCCGCGAAAACCGCCCACAAGGCAGGCGAACGGATTCTGGGAACAGACCCCGTCAGCGGAAAGCAAGTGTCTGTAAAAATCGGACGTTTCGGCCCAGTAGCACAGATAGGTACTGCCGAAGATGAGGAAAAGCCCCGTTTCGCCCAGGTAAAGAAAGAGATGTCCATCGAGACCATTACACTGGAAGAAGCGCTGGAGCTGTTCAAACTTCCCCGTACCCTCGGCGAATACGAAGGCAAAAACGTAGTTGTCGGTGCAGGTCGTTTCGGACCCTATATCCAGAACAACGGCTTGTATGCTTCGTTGCCCAAGACAATGGACCCGATGACTGTCACGCTGGAAGAAGCCATCGAACTGATACAAAAGAAGCAGGAAGCAGAAGCCCAGAAACATATCAAAAAGTTTGAGGAAGAACCGGAACTGGAAATCCTGAACGGGCGCTATGGCCCTTACATCGCTTATAAAGGCAGCAACTACAAGATTCCTAAAGACATCATCCCCCAAGACCTGAACCTTCAGGCTTGTCTGGAAATTGTGAAACTGCAAAGCGACAAGGAGACGGGCCAACCGAAACGGACTGCAAAGGCGGTGAAAGCAACAAAAACTACGAAAGCAAACAAGAAGAAATAGAGTAAAACCTCTTAATACTTTTTTTAGACGCGAATTACGCGGAATTCACGAATTCTGTTTATTGAATCCATGTCATTCCGCGTAATCCGCGCCTAATATTATAACAACACCACCTTACTCCAAACCTTCAGCAAATCCTTCTGTGAAGCTTGAGTAACCTTTAGCTTTCTTTAACCCCCAAAAAAACACCTTCCCTAATAGGAGATTTTTCTTTTTTATGCGTCTATTTTAATAGAGTCGGCATACTGTCTTCATTTATGGCACCAATGAGCCATACTGTTTCCAGTACCTGCCATTATTGATAAACTGAAAAAACAATGACACAATGAAAATATTAAAGTTGATATATGTATGCCTTCTGCTGTTATGTTGCCATGCCTGCCGCAACAGACCTTATCCATATACCCTGCAAGCAGCAGACACATTGGTCTACGACCACCCCGATAGTGCCTGCACATTGCTGGACAGGATGAAAGACAGCATACTTACAGAACCACAGAGCACACAGATGTACTACCAACTACTGTGCATCAAAGCCCGCGACAAGGCTTATGTGACGCACACCTCAGACAGCGCACTACTCCAAGTCCTGCATTACTATGAAGACAGAAACGACAAGAAACACTTGCCGGAAGCATACTACTATGCCGGACGGGTATATTCCGACCTGAAGGATGCACCGCAGGCTTTGAATTATTATCAAAAAGCGACCGAACTGCTGGAAGGCGGCTCTGACTACAGACTTATGAAAGTGATTTATAGCCAAATGGGAGAATTATTTTTCTATCAGGATGTATATGAGGAGGCGATGAAGGCTTTCAAGAAGGCTTATCTATACAATGAATTACTGGAGGATGACAGAGGGATGGTAATCAATCTCCGATTTATAGGGCATACCTTCATTGCACGAAATGATATTGACAGTGCGCTATATTATTATCAAAATGCCTATAAACTAGCTCAGAAAACGAATAAAGATTTTCTTATAGATATCTCCCAAAACGCTCTTTCTTCATTGTATATACAAATAGGCGAATATGCCCAAGCATTGAATCTGCTGAATGCACAAAAACACAAGAATACCCCCAATAACCATATCCTTCTTGCAACCATATACCAACAAACCGAAAAGTTAGATTCGGCTGCTTTTTATTATAATCTACTGTCAAATTCAAATAATATTTATACTCAACAAACGATTCATCGGGGAATGGCAGAAATTGCACAAAAGCATCATGATTGTGATGCTGCAATAGAACATACAAAACAATATCAAATTTTGACCGACTCCATACAGCGAATTTCTGTTAGCGAATCAATCCTCAAAATGCAATCGCTCTATAATTACCAATTAAGAGAGAAAGCCAACAACAAATTAATAGCCGACAACGTTAGACAGAGATTCTGGAATATCATTATATCATTAATACTAGTTATTATAAGTCTTATATTTATTGTATATTACATGCAGACAAAGCAAAGAAAGAAACAGTTACAACACAGTTTAAAAGAAATAGAGAAACTAGAACATACAATAAAACTCAACAATCAAGAATGTCAATCAAGAATTGCGAAATTCAAACAATCTGAAATTTATAATAAATTCCATACCATAGCAAGTTTTGAAGAATTAAAAGAAGAGGATTGGATAGAACTACAAGATGAAATTAACGCAACATACAAAAATTTCACCAGTCGTTTATATACACTTTACCCTATTAGTAAGATTGAATTACGAATTTGTTTATTGATAAAAGCAGATATATCAACCAGCAACATAGCACTTCTGACCGGACGAACAAAATCTACAATTACATCTGCCCGAAAAAAATTGTATGAAAAAGTCTATGGGCAGAAAGGTGACGCCAAAATGTGGGATGACTTAATTTTATCTTTATAAGACTGATATTTACGCAAAACCGTACAAAAACCGTACAGGAAAATGTTACTTTAGAAAGAAAACACATAAAAACCGTACAAAAACCGCATAAAAAATCAACAGGAAATAAGTGCCAGATGCCTACTTTTGCAACCAAAAAGTAACAATTATAAAGAAAATACCATGAAGCATTTGTCATTAGTAATTCTGTATTTATTATTCTTTCATGTAAATGGTTGGGCCGATAACGTACCTATCAATTTATGTAAACAAATTAATGGAGGTATCAATGACCGTTCCATGTCTATAGAACTTACCGCAAGTCACGACAATAACAATATCTATTTTTATTCAGATATACCATTAAGCAGCTTGCAGATTATTGTAAAGAATGGAAACGAAGAAATACTCTTATCCGAAATTATTACGATATTTCCCGAACTGCAAACCCCTATTTTTATAGGAAACCTCGAAAGCGGTACCTACATCCTAGAGCTGAACGATGGGAAACACAAGTATCAAGGCTATTTTGAAGTAAAATAAGAAATACCAGAACAAGCATGTCTGAAGATATGTCGAAGAAACTGACAGTAATCATTCCTTTCTTGAATGAAGGCATGGAAGTGGCACACACCGTAGCCAGCATACGGCAATATGCTGCGGATCGGGTGGAAATATTGGTCATCAACGATGCTTCCAATCATTTGTATGATTACGAAGAGATGTTGAAGCCCTATTCCGCCACCTATCTCCGAAACGAAGAGAGATTGGGGATAGCTGCCTGCCGCGATTTGGGAGTGAGTCTGATACAAACCCCTTATTTCCTGTTTCTTGACGCGCACATGCGATTCTATAGAGAGGGCTGGGCAGAACAGATTGCGGACTATCTGGACGAAGACGACAGACGGTTGCTGTGCTGCCAGACATATGCCCTTGTCAAGGACGAAAGCGATGAGGTGATTCCCCTCTCAGGACGGGGAGTCTCTTATGGAGCTTATATATCGTTTCAAGATGCCAACCTGCTGAGTCCTAAATGGATTTTTACAGAAGACTCGGAACCGGAGAAAGAGCTCATAGACATTCCTTGCGTATTTGGAGCTGCCTATGCCGCCAGCAAACGCTATTGGATTTACCTCCGTGGGCTGGAAGGACTTATCCGCTATGGCTTCGACGAGACTTATATATCACTGAAGGTATGGCTGGAAGGAGGACGGTGTCAGCTTATCAAGAATATCGAGGCAGGACATATCTATCGCACACGCTCCCCCTACCGGGTGTGCCAAGACGAATTAATGTACAACCGCTTATGGATAGCGGCATTGCTGCTTCCCGACGAACTGGAAGAAAAGGTCTTTTCCATCTGCCGACACCAGAACGAACCTTTGTATCAGAAGATGCTGCAATTGCTGGACGAACACAAAGATTTGCTGGCAGAGCTAAAGGAGCATTACAAGCAGATATTTACCGTAGACTTCGACCGCGTCAAGCGGCTTAGCAATATTTATTAATTTAAATCAAAATCATTATGAAAGAATTCATTACAGAAAAAGAAGCCCTGTTGCCATTGGATGGCATAGAGGTGCTGAAAGATGAACTGATGTTCGTCTTGGGTGGAGCAGCTGCCGGCGCAGCAGGTAGCGGATGCGGTTGCAGTTGTAACAACGGAAATGGGTGTGGATGTGACAGTGGAAAAGGCTGTGGATGTGAAAACGGAAGTGGTTGTGGATGCGGATGCAATAGTCCAGCAGACAATACTCCTGCCCAGTAAGATTTGATAAGGGTGAAGTGTATCACCCTTATCTTTATAATTTACGAAACATACTTATGAAAACAAGTCACTACAATATATACACCAAGAACAAAAATAACGTCATTTGCTACAACACCAAATACGATTCTTTTTGTCTTCTTTCTCATCCGGATGCCGAATTGTTGAAGCACGACCTGCAAAAACTGTCCGAACAATCCCCCAAAGCCTATGAAGACTTAGTGAAGAATAGATTCATCATAGAAGATGAAGCGGACGAGTACCAAGAATTGTGCAAAGAGTACGATGCAAGCATAAACTCACCTTACGTCTATCACCTCACCCTACTGCCCTCCTTGGACTGCAACCTGCGGTGCTGGTACTGCTTTGAGAAACACATCCAGGGCAGCCACCTGACAGCCGAGAATTCCCAAGCCATACTGGAACACGTAAAGCAACTGTTCGACCATAATCCGGATTTGAGCAGCCTTCGCGTAGAATTATTCGGTGGGGAACCTCTGCTCTATTTCAAAGAAGAATTATATCCGTTGCTGTCGCAAATCAAGCAGTACGTCACAACACAGCAGAAACATGTCTCCTTCTTCTTCGTCACCAATGCCGTTTGCATCACTCCGGACACACTCCCCCTGTTCGACGAGCTGAACGCCTCCTTCCAGATTTCCATAGATGGATATAAAGACCGCCACGACCGGATAAAGTACATGCCCGAAACTCAGGAGGGCACTTACGACAACATGATACGGACCATCTATGCACTGACGGAACAGCTGGGTAGCACCTACATCAATCTGCGCATCAACTACGATGACGAAACCCTGCCCTACATGAAAAACCTGATTAAAGACCTGATTGATGTAGACCGCCACAAGATAAGCATTCATCTGGAACGCGTGTGGCAGACAGGTACCTTCATGAACTACGACAACGAGGAACTGAAATCGGTCATCAACCTGTGGATGCTGAACGGCTTCAAGGTGTCGTACATGAACATGGCCCGAAGAAGTTATTCGTGCAAGGCATCTGTCAAGAACCAGTGCGTGATATCCTACGATGGAGCCGTGTATAAATGTTCCGGCCGAGATTTCACCACAGAGCATCAAGACGGGGTCTTGCTGCCCGATGGACACATACAATGGAACCAACCAAAACTGGACAAGCGCCTCGCCATCGTCACCTATGACAACGACATGTGTCGGACATGCAAATTCCTGCCGTTATGCTGGGGGCCTTGCTGCCAGAAACAACTGGAAACCACTCCGGATAATTTCAGAAGATTCTGCCAAAAACAAAGTATGGAATTAAATATAGCGGATTATATTCGTTATCGTTTTAATAATGCGTATCATTAGTGTCCAATAAAAATGGACGAGTTAAAAAATTAATCAAATAGTCCTTCAAAAAGGGGATAATCGAGTTCTTTGATATCGTTGAAATCAGTCTTATCGAACAGGTCACGTAAGTTCGTTTTGT